>JABSSK010000250.1 GCA_013214265.1 Saprospiraceae bacterium
GAGGTCTCTCTCCGTTGTATTCTAGTTTTATTATATTTCTTAGTCATTTACATATATAACAGATTCTATTTTTGCATATTTACAGTCTCTATCATATGTTTCATTTCTTTAATCCCATACCCACAACAACCTCCTATCAAATTCACCAGACCACTACTGGCAAACTCTCGGATATAATCTTTCATTTCGTCAGGCCCCTGATCATACTCACCAAATTCGTTGGGAAGACCCGCATTAGGGTAGGCACTCACAAAGCAATCCGCGATATCGGAAAGATCAGATAAATGCGGCCTCATCTCTTCTGCCCCCAATGCACAGTTAAGCCCCACACTCAGAAGAGGCAGATGACTTACACTTATGTAAAAAGCTTCTGCTGTTTGGCCCGATAGGGTGCGCCCTGAAGCATCTGTAATGGTACCAGAGACCATCACTGGCAATTCTCTGCCTTTGGCGGTGAATAATTCGTCAATAGCATATAGCGCAGCCTTCGCATTTAAAGTATCAAAAATGGTTTCAATCAATAACAAATCGGCCCCACCGTCCATTAAACCTTCGGCTTGCTCATAATAAGCATCTTTGAGTTCGTCAAAGGATACGCCACGAAAACCTGGATTATTCACATCCGGAGAAATGGAAGCTGTTTTATTGGTGGGTCCCATAGCCCCCGCTACATACCTTGGCTTGTCGGGATTAGCTTTGGTAGCAGCTATTGCAACCTCAGCAGCTATTTTTGCAGAAGCAAAGTTTAATTCATAAGCCAATTCTGATAAATCATAATCTTCCTGAGCTATTGACGTACCAGAAAACGTATTGGTTTCAAGAATATCCGCGCCGGCATCAACATAGGCTTGATGAATGGCTTTAATAATGTGTGGCTGCGTGATGGAAAGGAGATCATTATTACCCTTTAGGTCTTTATGAAAATCACGAAACCGCTCGGCACGATAATCTTCTTCTTCTAATTGGTATTCCTGAATCATAGTCCCCATGGCACCGTCAATAATCAAAATTCGTCTTTCCAGGAGCAAGTTAATTGGTGGTTTCATGTAGAATAGTTTTCCTGACTGAGGGGTTAATAGCTAAATACTACAAATGGGAGAGCTAATAGAGGTGTAAAGTTATTTGATTATAATATTACGTTCAAAGTCATAAAAGGGTTGTGACAAAAAAATGGTTTTTCGATAAATGGATAAAAAACAGGGTTTTACCGATATATAAGAATACCCGCTTGCAAAAATTCTATCCTTATGCGCAACCAGCTCGCAGGCATAACGTAAAATTAGATTGTTCTCTCCGAATTATGCCTCCCCAACATTAACCGTATCGAAAGCCATTGTGAAAATTCATAACAGCGCTCTGCTTTGTAGCCGTACATAAAGTTACGGCAGAAATATGTTTCCAATATTTGAAAATTTAAAGACGTAGTCTTAACGAAATTAATACTTATGCTTGTTAAGCACAGAAAGGCATATGCCAATGTATTTTCATTTAGAACATCGGATAACCTAGGGATAACTAGTCCTTCAAATTACCCGAATAAGAGCAGTCATAACAGTATGGAAAAAACAGAAATTTATTACTGCTATGTTTCCTCCTTATGTCTGGATGTTTACTCCAAGTATATCTTCCCCCCTTTCCATCCCCTCCATTTAAAGTTACCGGAGTATCCATACCCAACATTGTCTTGACATCATAAAGCATGCAATGGGGCCTAAGGCTATTTTTCTTAGATGAAAAAATTGGACATGCGTACCCATTGGATAATCATCACCAAGAACCATAACAATATATACTCGTGTAAAAGAAAGTGTTTTTAGAGGCTGTTATTAACGTTCAGTAGTGCTAAAACCGTCCATAAACTGAGTCTTGAAGGGTTTACAAACCTGAGTATCTCCTATCTGAAGGTATAATCAGTACGATTTCACCGAAGTCAGGGGAGTATCATTTAATCTCCTTCATCTGAACTGGCTGCGATTCTTCGTTCTGCAAGATGAGATGAGGAGTTTATTTATACCATTTCACTTCGTAAAAAGCTCAGAGCATATTGGTTTGGGGCTAAATTCTTGCTCCACGCGCTATGAAACATAGTAGGCCCCTTCGCAAAAGCGAAGGGGTTTTTTTTTGAAATTACATACACATTAATAAATGAATGTATGTCAATGGATTGTGCCATAATATCCCATTGTCTTTTTACACGTAAATCATCTATATTTGCGTCATTATTTGACGCTCTCAGATTATTCTGGGATCAAACACCAAAAATTTGACTGACAACATACATCCCATTTTTGAACAACTCGTTCAACGTCAGGAACGGGAAGATCGGTTGCGGCAACACAGTAAAGTCTTGTGGCTTACGGGATTATCAGGAAGTGGAAAAAGTACGATCGCAAAAGGACTGGAGCGAAAGCTTTTTCAGGAAGGCTATTATCCTCAAGTACTCGATGGTGACAATATACGTTCCGGTATAAGCAACAACCTGAGCTTTAGCTCTGATGATCGCCGAGAAAATATTCGCCGCATTGCGGAGGTTTCCCGATTATATCTGGATAGTGGAATCATTTGCATCAATTCCTTCATTAGCCCTACTTTTGCGATGCGCAAAATGGCTAAGGAGATAATTGGAAAAGGTGATTTCGTTGAGATTTACATTAACGCTCCTTTAGAAGTATGTGAATCGCGTGATGTCAAGGGTTTATATGCCAAAGCTCGTCAAGGAAAGATCAAGGGATTCACTGGTATTGATGCGCCTTATGAAGCACCTGAATCTCCACAATTGGAGATTAGGACTGACGAGCTTAGCTTGGCCGCGTCCGTTGAAAAAATATATAACTATATAACCCCTATTATCGCTCACAATCGATAAGAATAACAGATTCATGGAAGGATTTAACTACCAACTTAACCACCTCAAAGAACTGGAGGCGGAGTCTATTTTCGTTTTACGCGAAGTAGCGGCACAATTTGAAAAGCCGGTATTGATGTTTTCCGGCGGTAAAGATTCCATTTTAATGGTTCACCTTGCGGTGAAAGCATTTTATCCAGCTCGTATACCATTTCCATTACTCCATATTGATACGGGCCACAACTTCCCAGAAACTATTGCTTTTCGCGATCGCTTAGTAAAGCGCTTAGGAGCCAAACTCATTGTCGGCTCCGTCGATGAAGCTATTGCATCTGGTTTAGTAGTGGAAGAAAAAGGCTATGATGCCAGTCGAAACGGTTTACAGACTGCTGTTTTGCTAGACGAACTCGAAAAGGGTCAATTTGATGCGGCATTAGGTGGTGCTCGTCGTGACGAAGAAAAAGCTCGTGCAAAAGAGCGTTTTTTCAGCCATCGCGACGAATTTGGACAATGGGATCCCAAAAACCAGCGCCCAGAACTGTGGAACCTCTTTAACGGTAAGAAAAATATGGGAGAGCACTTTCGGGTCTTTCCGATCAGTAACTGGACCGAACTCGACGTTTGGCAGTACCTGGCTATGGAAAAAGTAGAACTACCAAGCTTGTACTTTGCCCATGAACGCCCCGTTTTCGAGCGCAATGGTACCCTTCTTGCCGACAGCCACTTTATGAATAAGCGGGAAACCGAAATCCCCCAAAGCATGAAAGTACGCTGTCGTACCATTGGAGATATGACCTGCACTGGCGTGTGGGAATCTGATGCAACCACCATTGAGGAGATCATTGATGAAGTGGCAACTACCCGGATGACTGAACGTGGTGGTCGAACAGATGATAAACGCTCCGAAACCGCTATGGAAGACCGTAAAAAACACGGCTATTTTTAACTAACCCATTGAACAAAATGCTCCTGTCGGAGCTCGAAAAATATAAATATTATGGACGCACAACATAGTGAACTCCTGCGCTTTACAACTGCCGGAAGTGTTGATGATGGTAAAAGTACACTTATCGGACGCTTGCTGTATGACAGTAAGTCCATTTTTGAAGACCAGTTGGAAGCAGTACGTGAAACCAGTGAGCGGCGCGGGGAGGAAGGTGTAAACCTTGCATTATTGACCGACGGATTGAAATCGGAACGCGAGCAAGGCATTACTATCGATGTAGCTTACCGATATTTTGCTACGCCCAAACGAAAATTTATCATCGCAGATACTCCAGGGCACATTCAGTATACCAGAAATATGGTAACGGGGGCTTCAACCGCCAATGTAGCACTAATCTTGATCGATGCACGAAAAGGTGTACTGGAACAAACGCGACGCCATGCTTTTATTGCCTCCTTATTACAAATTCCGCACCTAGTCGTATGCGTTAACAAAATGGATTTGGCTGAATACAGCCAAGAACGTTATGAAGAAATCAAGGACGAATTTGAAAAATTCAGTTTCAAATTGGATGTCAAGGATGTGCATTTCATTCCTATTTCCGCGCTGAATGGTGACAATGTAGTAGATCGATCTGAAAACATGCCTTGGTATGAAGGTTCGACGCTTCTGTACTACCTAGAAAATGTACACATCGGTAGTGACCATAATTTTATCGATGCCCGATTCCCTGTTCAGCATGTTATTCGCCCTTACTCCGATGACTTTCATGACTATCGGGGTTATGCTGGACGCGTAGCAGGAGGAATACTTAAAAAAGGAGATCAAGTTACACTTCTTCCCAGCGGTTTCAGTAGCACGATTAAGCAAATTGACTCCTTTGATGGTGAACTTGACGAAGCCCACCCCCCGATGTCTGTAACCATTAGGCTTGAGGATGAATTAGACCTCGGCCGTGGTGGTATGATCGTCAGAGAGAACAACCAACCTGAAGTAAGTCAGGACTTAGAAGTCATGGTATGTTGGTTCCATGAAAAGCCTATGCGTCAGCGTGGAAAATATACGCTTATGCATACTACTCAAGAAGCTCGCTGTGTAATCAAAGAAATCAGATACAAGCTCGATATCAATACTTTACATAGAAATCAGGAAGATAAAGAGATCAGCATGAATGATATCTGTAGAGTAGTTCTTCGTTCTACAAAACCTCTATTTTTCGATTCTTACAGAAAGAATCGCATTACAGGGTCGATCATCCTACTCGATGAGGCTACCAACGAAACGGTAGGCGCCGGGATGATTATCTAGCCAAAAAAGCAGATCGGGTCCTTATGGGGTCCCGATCTGCTTGATTAGTATGTCAAATCATTTTCACTTCATTTATAATATAATAAAAATCAGCCACTTATTCTGATTTCAGGCCTACACACACCTCCTTTTTAACACTAATCAAATCAGAAAACAAAGGATTACACCCTTTTGGAGTATGATTTTAAGTCATACAACCCTACCCTTTTATTGAAAAGAGCATTCTTCACTTATAACTACAATTACTTTTTCATGTCTTTGGGTTTCACCAACTAAAGATTTTGACCACCTGCCCACCTAATACACCTTTTTGACCAACAGTTTAAGGAGCATGTCTGCCTGTGACCATCATTTTAATATTTAACGATGTAGCCTTTATGCTGGCGTACTCGATCCATTTACATACAAAATAGAAGAACCAAACTCTTGGATAAACCTGTCATTCTTTCATCTTCCCAAACCACTATTCTACAGGTTATATACTTGCACCTATTTCATCGAGTATCCATAGAGTAATTTCGAAAAAACAAAGTGTGAGACCCTATAATCAACAACTGGACTATACTAAGATCGAGGAAGATGAAACCATCACAGATGAAACCATTAAACGGATTCACACCGATAAAGTCAAGCTAAAAAAACCCATTATATTGTGGTGTGGAGTCCTATTCAGATTTTCACCTTTAAACCATAACGTATGCTTTTTCCGATTGGTGACGAAAATATCAAAGGTGGGCATAAGCCTATTTTTAGCTATAGCCTAATTCTGGTCAATGTACTGATATTTGCTTATGAGATGCAACTCGGGGATCGAATAGGTGATTTTGTAAATACTTTTGGTGCCACTCCTCGTGAAGTCGTTGCAGGAAACAATCTATTCACCCTATTCACGTCTATTTTTCTACACGGGAGTTTTATGCATCTGCTTGGCAATATGCTATTTCTATGGATCTTTGCAGATAATATCGAAGCTGTAGTTGGCAATATCCGATTCATGTTATTCTACCTCCTAGGCGGATTAGTGGCGCATGCAGCTCATATTGCATATGACCCCACTAGTATAGTACCTACGGTAGGAGCTAGCGGATCAATTGCAGCCGTAATGGGTGCCTATCTAGTTATGTTCCCAAAGTCAAAGGTGAGGGTACTTTTTATAATTTTTCCATTTAAAATTCCAGCGTTTTTATTTCTGGGCTTATGGATTTACTTACAGATCCAAAGCGGTATTGGTTCTCTCGAAATGCGAGGCGAGCAAGTAGGAGGAGTAGCATATTGGGCGCATATTGGTGGATTTGTTTTTGGCGTGCTCTATGGCTTTATCAAACGCTCTGCACCAATGAAGCAGCAGTATCAGAATATGGAACGGGAGTATGTTTAAGCATATACCAAGACTGACTTGATCATCATACTGTAAGGCCATTCTAGTCGGGAAGCCCCTCATTCACCACGAAATGACTCCCGTATAATCACAGTACGCATTGTCGGTTATGCACCTGAAAGGAACGATTGTTTTCACACCATCAGTCAATGCGAAGAGATGTGTACAATGGAAACCGTTTCAAAGTAGATAGATGCGATTTTAACTTCACTAATCAAACAGCCATAGCCCTTACCTACTATAAATCGACCAATTAATGGGATAACATATCGCTGCTAACCTGAACTTGTCTACCACCAGCGATGAGAAAATAGGTTGCTGCAAACAAAGCAATATGCGACTCAGCTATTCCACAAATCAACCAACACCATATTCGTGGTGCAGCAACCTTAATTGCATCCATTTTATTTACGTACCATACCTTATGGTATGTAAATAAAATAGGATTGATTGGTGGATTATGACCACACCAGAGGATCACCATCCGAGCTAGACAAG
>JABSSK010000251.1 GCA_013214265.1 Saprospiraceae bacterium
CCAATGAAAGCCCACTTATACTGGAACACAAGACCTAGCGTTTTGCGGTAGGGCCCTTCTACAAATCGACTCACACCTCGAAATGCAGGGGTCTGATCAGGCTTTTCTGCTGTTTTCTTACGTAATACTTTACTAGCAATAAAAGGTGTCAAGGTTATAGCCACAATAAGCGAGGCCGTCAAGGTAGCGATAACTGTGATCGGCATGGCCCGGATAAAAGCACCCGTAACATCAGGCATTTGTACAATAGGAACAAATGCCAGAACTGTAGTCAGGGTAGCACTCGTAATTGGCCCAATCAATTGCTGTGTTCCCTGTATGGCAGCCTCCCGCCGCGAGAAACCCTGACGTAGGTACCGCTCAATATTTTCAATAATAGCTATCGAATTATCCACTAATAAGCCCAAAGCAACCACCAAACCCGCAATTGAAATTTGCTGTAGCGAAAAATCCAATTGAGCCACCACAGAAAGCCCTATAAGAATAGAAAGTGGAATCGCCAACATGACAATAGTAGCGGAACGCCAACCCAATACCAAGAAAATAATGACCCCTACCAGAACGATACCTTGGATTAGGTTATTTAAAAACCCACTCACCCTCGACTTAACACCCGACGCATGATCAAAAATATAGTTTAACTGTATATTATCAGGAAAACGCATAGCAGCTAAGCGTTCTTTGATAGGATCTGAAAGGTCGAAAATATTATATCCTTCCTTCTGTTGCACGGTGACATAAACACTCTTCTCTCCTTTAAATCGGGCCAACCAACGCTCCTCTTCATAGTCAAAGTAAACCGACGCCACTTGGAAAAGATAGATCAGTCTACCCTGAAACGAACCGACCACGGTATTCCTTATCTGCTCAATATCCTGATAAGGACCCGAAGTTTTAAGGTTGAATAACTTATCCGATATCTTAATAGCACCTCCTGGTATATTGGCATTATTGGCCTGTATGGCCTGCTCAACATCCCGTAGGTCAATCCCCATTTCCGCCATCTTACTTGCATGTAGCGCAATCCGAATTTCTTGCTCTGGGTAGGCTTCAATCTGCACTTTTCTAACCCCATTCACGCCCTCAATTTCATCCTTCACCAACTCTGCCTGAGCGTACAACTCACGGTAAGGAACTGCATCTCCCGTAATCGCTAACTGAAAAATGGATACCGTATTCGTATTGATTTGGCGAACGTCAAGATCAAATAAATCGGGGGGAAGTTCGCCCGAAACACTATTGATTTGGCGTTGTACCTCATCAAATTTCTCATCAGAATCGACCCCAAAATCGAATTCGATCTTCATAATTGCTACCCCATCCCGAATTGTGGTCTCCAATTCCTTTAAATCATCAATTTCATTGATAACCTCTTCCAAAGGATCGACCACCTGACTTTCAATATCAACCGGATTTGCACCTGGATAGACAGCCACCGCCAGCATATTAGGAATATCTAAAGACGGATCTTCCCTTTGTGGCATAGACAAAAAAGAACTAACCCCAATAGCCAATAGGGCAATAAAATCCATCAATGTAAATTGGTAATTATCGATGGACAACTTTGGTATATTCATGTTACCTTCTTTTCAAGTATTAATCGTCTTATTATTCCCCAATGATGACATCCATCCCGTCATTGAGGTAACCTACACCACTTGTAATTACTTCATCACCAATATTAACACCGCCTTCCACCAGCAAATATTCTTCCTCAATCTTGAAAATCTGAATAGACCTCAAGACCGCCTTTTGATCTTCTACTACGTAAATCTCACCTCGCCTACCATCACCCTTTACCAAAGCGTCAATGGAAATACGGAACAGTTTTTTCACCTCTGCTCCCCGAAAAGTAGTTTCCCCAATAAGCCCACTAAGCAAACTTTGCCCCCTATTCTCTACGCCAATCTCCACTTTATACGTACCTGTGTAAGGGTCAGCCAGCACACCCAATTCATCAATAGTACCGGAAAAGACCTGCCCAGGGAAGGCATCAAAAGTAACTTTTGCAGGCAGCCCTTCTTTGAGTTGAACAATCTGTCGATCTGTTAAATTGACCTGTAGAACTTTTGTCCTAGACTGGGTGCCCAGCAATAGGATAGGCGTTCCGGGACCAACAATTTCTCCTGGCTCAGCCAATTTTGCCAAAATCGTACCGGATGATGGAGCAAGAATGGAAGCATATCTTAAATTAAAAGCAGCTATCTCCTGCGATCGCTCACTCAGATTCAATCCTTTTTCAGCTGCTTCCAGTTGATTTTTTGCGTTTTCAAGCTGAACCTCTGCGTTTTCCAATTGCTCCAACGTAGCCACGCTATCCTTATAAAGACCTTCGGCATTTCTAAAGTCCCGCTCTGCTAACTGCAAAGCTAAAGCTGCATTTCGCAAGTCGATCTGAGCCTTTTCTACCCCTAAGGTAGCTCGCTTATTTTGTGCATTGATCTCATCGAGTTCTAAACGTGCTAACGCCTGCCCTTTGCGAATCACATCCCCCTCTTCAACCCCAATTTCACGTACTACACCTCCTGTTTTAAAACTTAACCGAAGTTGTTGTCGATCTGCTAATCGACCAGTAGCCCTAATGGTCTCAGCGTATTCCACAAACGAAACCTGTTCGGTACGTACTTGCCGAATTTCCTCCGATGAAGCTTCAGCAGCTTCCACCCGATCACAACTCGTTGTCGTAAAAACTAAAGCGGATATTAGCATCAATACTAAGAACCTGAGCGTTGTAACCATACTGTTTGACATTTTCATGATTCCCTTATTTTTTTTCGATTGCAAAAGCTGCTGTAGCATATTCCAGTTCAGCTGCCTGAATTTGTTCATCATAACGAGCTAATATGAGCCTTGCCTCGGCGTTAGTCATTTGTGTTCTAGCTTGAGAACGCTCCAAAACGTTAGCTTGCCCTTGGCGATATTTCTTTTCAATCAGTTCGTACGACCTTACCGAAGCCTCCACTTCAGCTCGTGCCTGTTCAATTTTCTTCTTGGACGCTTGCCAAGCGTACCAAGCATCAATAGCTTGAAGTTCAAGCTGTGACCTTAACTCAGCTTGTTGGTGCTGTAACTTCCCAACATCTAGGGTTGCTTGCTCCACTCTTCTCTTGGCCGATTGATCAAAGAGAGTCCAAGTCAGAACAACAGAACCTAAAAAGAAATCCGACTCCGCATCAATGCGGTAATCAACCCCTTGCACACCATAATCAGCCTGAATACCTATTGCCGGCAAAAAGGCTGATCGCTCTAACTGAACAACCTCCTCTGTTGCCTGAATTGCATAATCCAATTGTGCTAATTCTTCTTTCCCAGCAATCGACTGACGCGCCGCAGTAAGAGACTGGTTAGGTAAGTCTTGTAACGAATTAACCATACGCTCTATCGGTGCCGATAACGGCCGGTTTAGTAAATAATTAAAGTACGCACGTGCTGATTGCTCCTGCTGATTAGCTACAGCTAATTGTTGTTCTATCTCCCGGACACGTGCTTCGGCAGAGAAAACCTCATCCTGAGTAATCTTGTGGTTATCGAATAGGCTCTGGGTTGTTCGCAAGTTTTCCTCCACCAAAGAAAGGGTACTCACATAAAGCTGAAAGCCTTCCCAAGCACGCAAATAAGTGAAATATGCTCGCTTAACATCACGTACTAATTGCCGGCGGTAACCTGCCAGATCAGCAGCCATCACCTCCTTTTGAAAGTCCTGAATCCGCCTGTTGGAGATTAATGCCGCATTATAGATCGGAGCCTGCATTCGAATCACCGTTTCTTGCTCTTGTCGCCTCAAAAAATTCTCTTGGACATTATCAATCTCAGGATATGGCGGGAATGTCGGATAGGTATCTGAAATCTGTGCACCCAACTGATTAACAACGTTCAGATTGCTATAGACCGGATTAACCAAATCACCTACTGGAATATTAATAGCACGACCTCCCCTAGCCATGGACAATCGTGCCTGTACAGAGAATACTGGCAGTAATTGAGCATTAGCTTCCCTTACTTTTACTAATTGCTTCTGATACGATAAGGCCCTTTGCGCAAGCTGAAGATTTTGTTGGAAGGCAGTATCAATGTAGGACACTAATGGATTCTGTGCGTAACCAGCACCCCATATCGACAACCCAATCAAAATAAAAATTACAGTTCGTTTCATCCATATATTTTTTCTGTATGCAATGTCCCTGAAATAAAAGACACCAACTTCATTAAATAAACTGAGCCGTAAGGCCCTATCAGTGAATAGTCAAAAAGCGTATGTGAATCGTTACATAACATATCTCAGGGTTAGTGTTTTACCCTCAGGCTCTATTTTCTAGATATGGAACGCTGTGATAGATACGAAGTCTTGACACCCCAACAGTCAACCAGCCCAATCGATATACAAGCCCGGTATAGGATCCAACATGTTATTTGTAACTGAAATGGAACGCACTGGTATCTCCAGATGCGTATCAATTATTTCTGATAACATGGGTACGATATGTTGGTCATGCCTATCCGTTATCATCCAAACCAGAAAATCAACTGTGCGTGTATGCTCCGCTAAATCCGTAGCGTGGGACCAAAAGCTAAAGTCTGACCATTGCCACCAAAAAGTGCGTAGAAAAGGATATGAAAGACGATAAGACAACCGCCGTTTATAATAAGCTCGAATAGCCTCCATAGCTCGGAAGGTATCATTGGCTTTTTGAGCGATTCGCCTGCCTATTTTATCAGGATTCTCAAGTGCGTCAGCTACGCTCTGCCTAATTCGTCCATTTCGGAACCGCTGATAATTCTTCACCTCAATCAGGACCATCCGATTAGGTCGAACAGCTATGAAATCCACTCCTTTAAGCCCAATACCACTTAGTCCTTGATAAAAGGTATGTGCATCATACTTACGTACCAACCAATCCTCAGAAAAAGAGAACTGCAACTCACCTTCTATAAAAGTCCGGGAACGCTTCATATGATAGCCGGTAAGTTTGATTGAATGGTTTGAATAGAAGTCATAATTTGAATTGACGTTAGATCTTATAGGGTTTTGATCAAAATGAAAAAGCATATAACCTGCTCGTCCAAGAAAAGTATTCCCTGTTTTTCAAATGAAACAAAAAAAGGGCAGTCCAGTTGGACTGCCCCTTATTTCGTTGTGTTTTGATTGTCTTAGTTACCACTCTCCAGTGCAGCGGCACCACTAACAATCTCAAGGATTTCGTTAGTAATGGATTCCTGACGAGCTTTATTGTAAGATATTTTTAATTCTCGGAGAAGCTCCTGTGCGTTTTCAGTTGCTTTATCCATTGAGGTCATTCGCGCACCATGCTCAGAAGCATGTGTATCTAAAAGGAACTTGTGGAATTGTGTTTTGAGAATACTAGGAATCAGATACTCTAGTAAAGATTCTTTTGTTGGCTCAAAGATATAGTCAGCTTTCAATTCTTTGCCTTTATCCTCATCTGCAACGTCCATTTTGACTACAGGCAAAAATTGCTCAATCTCTGCATACTGCATAGCCGCGTTACGAAAACGACCATAGGCTACTTGAATGGCATCGTAGGAACCATCCTTAAAGGCGTCCATTAATGCCGATGAAACGAGTGCCACATTATCGAAACTCAAATCGTCAAACAAGGCAATATGATCCGTGATATAGTTGGCGTCAGTATACCTTTTGCGTAAATAGTCGTAGCCTTTCTTACCGATACACAACACATCCAATTGTCCCTTTTTTGCTAATTCGGCATAGGGACCTGCGATCAAACCGGCAGCAGCTTTGGACACATTGGTGTTAAATGCACCACATAGTCCCCGATTGGAGGTCACCACAACCACACAAGCGCGCTCAACGGTCCGCTCTGTTCCAAATACGGTAGATGCATCACCTTCAATATTGGAAAGAATATTACGCAACATATCATTCAATTTGTTCGCGTAAGGACGCATCTGAACGATAGCTTGTTGTGCACGGCGTAGTTTCGCAGCAGAAACCATTTTCATGGCTTTCGTAATTTGCTGCGTATTGTTGATGGATGCGATCCTCTCTCGTACCTCTTTTAAGTTTGCTGCCATCTTTTACACAATATTTATAAGTTCCTTTCGGAAATAACCTCGGAAGCACCCATAGGACGCTTCCAAGGAATCATTTAAAAGTCAAATTACTTGTACTGAGAAACCAGCGATGCAGCTACTTCCTCAATCTTTTTCGTTGCTTCTGGGTCCAATTTACCTGAACGGAAAACATCAAGAACGTCACTGTGATTTTGCTCTAGTTCCATTAGGAAAACCTGCTCAAATTCTTTGATCTTCGCTACAGGAACATCACGCAACAACCCTTTTGTACCTAGGTAAATGATAGCCACCTGCTTCTCAACAGAAACCGGAGCGTATTGTGGTTGCTTCAGAATCTCAACATTGCGTTTACCTTTTTCCAGAACAGCCTGTGTAGCTGCGTCAAGGTCAGAACCAAATTTAGAGAATGCTTCCAATTCCCGATACTGTGCCTGATCCAATTTCAATGTACCAGAAACTTTCTTCATGGACTTGATCTGTGCTGATCCACCTACACGAGAACCCGAAATACCTACATTGATCGCTGGGCGAACACCGGCATTAAACAAGTTAGACTCTAGGAAAATCTGCCCATCCGTAATAGAAATTACGTTAGTTGGAATATATGCAGATACGTCACCTGCCTGTGTCTCAATAATGGGCAGAGCAGTCAAAGAACCACCACCTTTTACCAATGGATTACCATCCTTATCTTTTGCTTCTGCCAGCGTAGCGGGCAAATCGTTCATCTGACGTGCTATATCATCATTATTGATAACTTTAGCTGCACGCTCCAGCAAACGGGAGTGCAAATAGAAAACATCCCCAGGATATGCCTCACGACCCGGAGGGCGACGCAGCAAAAGGGATACCTCACGGTAAGCCACAGCCTGCTTCGATAAATCATCATAAAT
>JABSSK010000252.1 GCA_013214265.1 Saprospiraceae bacterium
AGAAGCTCTGGGGGCTATCTTTGAAGTGCGAACTTGGAATACTGTAGTAGGTTTTCACCCGCTACCCATGTTCTCGGATATCGCTTCAGATGATGCTTATGCCGGGGGGGCTAGTCGTAACGACGCACCCAATATCATACAAGTTGATAAACACAATATTATTACCACCAACCTTGAAGTTCAAGGCATGTGGCGCAAGTATTACACGGGTATTTATCGCGCTAATTTGTACCTCGAAAAAATTCAAGGTATCGCTGCTGATGAAAACTTTGTGATTCGGACTACTGCTGAAGCCAAGTTCCTGCGTGCATATTGGTATTTTGATCTGCTGAGGTGTTTTGAACGGGTACCTCTGTTGACGAATACCCTATCCTCACCTGCAGAATATCAGCAGCCACAGGCTGAACCTCAGGCAATCTACAACCAGATTGTTACAGACTTGATTGACGCAGCGGCTGACTTGCCCGAAACCATTCCTGCATCTGAAAATGGACGTCCATCGAAATATGCAGCACAGTCATTGCTGGGCAGGGTTTTCTTGTATGTGAATGGAGTATACAAAAGTAACCCAACTGCAGCCAATGGTACCGAGGTGAATCAAGCCTTTGTGCTTGGCCAATTGGAAGAAGTAATTAATAATTCAGGGCATGATCTGATGGAAAACTTTCCCGATATTTTTGCTCGCTCTGGTGAGTTCGGTGTGGAATCCGTTTGGGAAATATCATACTCTGATGCTCGCCCTTGGTATGACTGGGGATATATTCAGGGTGGTGAAGGAAATATTGCCGTACAAATGCAAGGACCTCGTGTGGATGACCCTGGTCAGGAACTTGTTGATCGAGGGTGGAGCTTTGCTCCTGCTACCCAGGAGTTATATGATGCTTTTGAAGCGAACGATCCACGCCGAGAATGGACCCTTCTTGAGATGAACGAAATCAATGGTAGCCTAACCATTGGTTACCAACATACGGGGTATTTCACTCAGAAATATACAACTACCAAAGAGTACGCTCCGGCGGAAGGTCAGCCCGAATTGAACTGGGGAAATAACTACCGTGATATTCGCTTTGCTGATGTGCTTTTGATGGCAGCTGAGCTAGGCAGTCCCAACGCTCAAGTTTATCTGGATCGAGTGCGTGCCCGTGTAGGGTTAGCGAGTGTGCCTGCAACCGTTGCTAATATCTTACAGGAAAGACGTGTAGAATTGGCTTTGGAAGGTCAACGCTATTGGGATTTACTGCGACAGGGCGCTGCAACCGCAGGTAGTGCTATTAATGTAGCCGGGCCAACTGGTAGCGGATACATTGGTGATGATCAGGACTTTCAAATCGTATTTGATGAAAGCAGACGCGGTTTGTTCCCTATTCCACAAACTGAAATTGATATATCCAACGGATTGTATGTCCAAAACGCAGGATACTAATCTGTTCCTTTAAACAAAATTAGTTATGAAAAATATAATAAAAGGATTATGTAGCCTATTGGCTATTACCGTGCTCTTTACAGCATGTGATCCGTTGGAGGATATCGTTCCTGAAATAGGGGATCGTCCAACCGCCGATGATGTTACTTTTGATTTTGAATATGATGCTCAAAACCCAAATATTGTACATTTTTCCAATACATCTGAGGGCTTTATTTTGCAATGGGATCTGGGTAATGGTGCTTCCGCAGAAGGACAAACGGCTACCGGTATCTACCCACTAGCTGGTGAGTATACGGTTACCCTAAAAGCATTTACCAAAGCCGGGAGTGCTGAAAATTCCACAACGATTACTATCGATCAAACCGACCCCTCTTGATTGGATACTCCAGCGTATAATTTGCTTACTGGTGGCGTAGATGCCCTAGATGGTAAAACCTGGGTTATCGATAAAGACAATCCAGGACATATGGGCGTAGGACCCAATGATGGGGGCCCAGAGTCTAATTCGCCAGTATGGTGGGAAGCACCACCGAATGATAAGGCAGGTGAAGGACTGTACGATGATGAAATGACTTTCAAACTATTGGATTTCCGATTTGAGTATGGCAATAATGGCGACGTCTTCGTCAATGGTGCCCACGCTGGAGACTTTGGTGGTGATCCAGCTAACGGTGACCAAACTTTACCTTATGAGCCGCCTGCTGATTTAACCTGGTCCTACGAAGAAACAGATGATGGAAGGCGATTCTTGAATATCTCTAATGGGGGTTTCTTCGGTTTCTATACCGGAATAAGCCGTTACGAAATCTTGAAATTAGAAGAGAATGAAATGTACGTTCGATTTACTGATGCGAGAAATGCTGATCTGGCTTGGTATCATCGCTTAGTACCTAAAGGTTATGCACCACCTCCACCTCCAGGACCTTCTACGATTACTGAATTGTCCATAGATTTTGAAGGGTCTGAAGCACCTGAATTTGGCGGATTTGGTGGAAGCTCCTACCAGGCTATCTCTAATCCGGATGCTTCCGGTGTAAATACTAGTGCTACCGTTGGCGAAACAGTTCATGGCAACGAGCCATGGGCTGGAATTGTAACCGATCTGCCTGGTGCTTTGGTATTCGAAGAGAATACCCAGTTTACAATGGACGTTTGGGGCCCTGTTGCTGGGGTCATTAAAATGAAGTTGGAGTCTTCTTTGGATCCCAATAATGCCAGAGAAGTGGATGTTACACTCACAGAAACAAACACTTGGCAAACCCTTACTTTTGATTTCGCCGGCTCACCTAGTGCGCAGTGGGACCGTATGGCACTATTCTTTGATTTTGGCAATACTAGCCCGAATACATTCTATTTTGATAATATCAATTTCGTTGCGGCACCTCCAGCATTCTTGACAGATGTCTCGATTTATTTTGAGTCTGAAGAACCAGTTTTTGATGTGTTCGGTGGACAAGAGTTTCAGGTGATCGATAATCCAGATCCTTCCGGTGCAAACACCAGTAGTCGCGTCGGAGAAACGATTCATGGCTTTGAGTCTTGGGCAGGGATTACTACCTTATTAGCAGGACCTGTTGATTTTACGCAAAAGGGTTTCTTTAAAATGAACGTATGGATGCCTGTAGTTGGAACCGTTAAATTTAAAATGGAGAATAGTGCTGATGCCGGAGACTTCCTGGAAGTCGATGTGCCTAACACCAAAACCAACGAATGGGAAACATTATACTTTGACTTTAGTGCGGCTCCGGATCGCTTTGATCGCATGGCACTATTCTTCGATTTTGGCAACTCAGAAGCTAATACGTTCTATTTTGATGACGTTGAGCTGATTGCGGATGTTCCAGTTGATCCTACCTCATTCGATGGAATGACTCTGACGAACGGCAGTAGCCGATCTTGGAAATTAGCCCCTATCGGTGCCGCATTGGCAGTAGGTCCATTTAAAGGAAGTGCTGACTGGTGGTCCAATGCCGCAGAAGAAGTGGATGGAACCAGAGCGTGCTGGTTTAATGATGAATACATTTTTGCTGACGGAGGCATGTACACCTACGAAGCAAATGGTGATATTTTTGCAGAAGCATACATGGGCGTTGGTACGGACGGATGTATAGCCGAAGGCGATATCCCAGGTGAGGCAGCGGCCTGGTCATCTGGTAATCACACCTTTAGTGTAACGCCTGCAGATGGCGATACGCCTGCTTACTTAACCGTAACAGGCACAGGTGCTTTTATCGGACTCCCTAAGGCCTATAACGGAGGAGAATATGCTGCCGCACCACCTGCCGAAAATGCTTCTGTAACCTATGAAGTCCTTAACTACGAAGTAGTAGATGGGAAGGAACGAATCGTTCTATCTATCGATATCAGTGAAGGGCAGCAAGGAACTGCATTCTGGCGAATTATTCTCGAAGCAAACGACTAATTTTATTAATAGATTGTGATAGTTATCCGATATTCGGGTAGCTATCACTATTCCTTATGACTATGCGGAATTTAATTGTTTTTATCCTATGCTTGCCAATAATGAGCTGGAGCCAATGTTATGAATTGGTTTGGTCAGATGAATTTAATACAGGTCAACAACCAAACCCCACATACTGGACTTACGACTTAGGTGTGGGAAGCTCCGGTTGGGGTAATAATGAGATTCAGGTTTATACCAATGACTCCGAAAATGTTAGGATCGAAGGTGGAAACCTGGTTATCGATGCAGTACGAAAATCAGGTAATAACTGGACCAGTGCCCGAATTAAAAGTCAGGGTCGTTTTAATTTCACCTATGGGCGTATCGAGTTCCGGGCCAAATTACCAGTAGGGTCCGGTACCTGGCCCGCTTTATGGATGTTAGGGGAAAATTTTGCTACAGTTGGTTGGCCGAGTTGCGGAGAGATTGATGTGATGGAACATGTAGGAAAAGATCCCGGATTAGTACATAGTGCTTTGCATTCACCTTCTAGTTACGGTAATACATTTACGAAAGGATCCAAAAGTGTCCCGGATTTCGCTAATGAATTTCATCTGTATCAAGCGGAATGGACGGAAGAACGAATTACCTTTTCAATTGATGGCGTTGACTTTTACACCTATAATCCCGATAGTAAAACGGCATCAACCTGGCCTTTTGATACACCATTCTTTATAATTATGAATATTGCTATGGGGGGCAATTGGGGTAGTGATAGCCGTTACGAAGTAGGTGGACAACGAAATGGGGTCGACCCCAATCTGGATAAAGCTACGATGGAGGTTGATTACGTCCGAGTGTACCAGACATCTACAAATCTTGAAATATCTGGTCCCGATTTGATTCGGCCGGATGAGGAAAACCTAACCTATACGGCTTCTTCACCTTTACAAGGACAATATAACTGGAGTGTTCCGGAAGGAGCAACTATTATCTCCGGGCAAGGAACTTCCGAAATTACCGTTAATTGGGGATCGACCCCCGGTGAGGTTACCCTACAAATCGTAGGGAATTGTGGAACATATGACCGTTCCTTTAGTGTAGCTCTACAAAGTATTCCGCAAGGTGATTTTTTTGTTCTTGATGATTTCACCGATGAAGAAACAAACAATTTGGCAATCCATGCAGGTACCGGAAATGTTATCACCCTCACGGAACAAGATGATCAGCTTAGAATCGATTACGATATCAGCAGACCTTCAGCAAATCCTAATGTAGTTATAACTTTTGATCAGCCCGTTAATGCCGAGGAATTATCCGAGTTACAATTGCGTATCCGAACCCGTAATGAAAGCGGAACCATTAGCTTACGAGCTGACCCATTTGACCGAAATGGAACGGAGAAAAATGCTACACCTGTATTTCGTTTGGAACCTATTCAAAGTGACGGGGATTGGGCTTGGTATACTTTTGATTTCCAAAATAACTGGACATCAAATAGTCCGGTGGCAGGAGCACAACTTGACGCAACAGCGATTCAAGGGATTAAATTGTATGTTAATTATGGGTTTTTTGGACGGCCAGGATCCGATTCCTTATGGATCGATAAAGTTCAGTTGGCACGGCCTGGGTTTACAACTTCAGCAGAATTCATTCGAGAAGAGGTTAAATTTAGTGTATTCCCTAATCCGGCTTCCGATTCGATTGTGATCGAAAAAGATGAGGTTGGCCAAAAGGGGGTAGTGCAGATATTTAATACCCTAGGTCAAATGGTTATAGAACAACCATGGGAAGGACAGCAAAAACAACTTAAGATTAATACAACACAATGGGAAAAAGGAACCTATCGTATTGTTTGGAAGAATAAAGTTCAAATAGGGGTTCGCTCTATCGTGGTTATAGGAAGTTGATTAATATGTACTATCTAATCTATTTGCTGATAAGCCTAATCGTTTCAGTAGAATACCATTCGGCTGACTTACAATGGGCTGATGAGTTTACCTACCATGGTGCACCGGATAGTAGCAAATGGAGTTATGATCTAGGTAACGGAAGTGATGGATGGGGTAATCAGGAGTTGCAAGTATATACGCGTGACCCGATGAATGTCTTTGTGGTGGACGGTAAGTTATATATCGTAGCTCGCCAAGAATCCGACGGTCGCTGGACAAGCGCCCGCATGGTTACACGCCATAAAAATCATTTTCAATATGGTCGCATAGAATTTCGTGCGCGTTTACCACAAGGCATAGGCACTTGGCCCAATGTTTGGTTATTGGGTGAGAATCATAATGAAGTGGGTTGGCCTTCTTGCGGAAGTATCAATTTGGTGGGCCATGTCGGGAAAGAACCAGGTCATGTTTATAGTGCATTATATATGTCTCACCCAGCAAAGGATTACCACAAAGAACTCGAATTGCATAATTTAGAAAATGCAGAAAAAGAATTTCATGTTTATGAGATGAACTGGACACCAAATGCGATTTCTTTTTCCATAGATGGCGAGTTGGTACATACGTATGCACCTGAAGTGAAAAACGCATATAACTGGCCTTTCGATAAGCCTTTTTATTTACTACTCAATGTCGCAATGGGTGGACGTAAAGGTAGTTTAGGCGCACTCGAATCGAATGGTTTACATAATGGAATCGACCCTAAGCTTAAGGTTGCTATCATGGAGGTGGATTACATAAGGGTTTACAATAATTAGCTCTGGTGTTTTTACGAAAAATAAGTCACCTTTTGGCTTTTTCAAGAAACTTGAACGATTTTCAAGCGTTCTACATGTTTCATTCTTGCAAAAAGTTACTTTTGTGGGCTAATGGTTAGCGGATAAAAATGCCCGTTTTATGGTGTCTGCATTTATTGAAAATCCCATTTTATTACTTTTTGTTGTTGCTGCTCTGGGCTATTGGGTAGGTAATATCCGCTTCCGTGGAAGTAGCTTGGGCGTAGCGGCGGTTTTATTTGTTGGGTTGGTTTTTGGAAGTCTTAGTCCTGATTTACGTATTCCTGACGTAGTTACTTTTCTGGGATT
>JABSSK010000253.1 GCA_013214265.1 Saprospiraceae bacterium
TACCATGTTCCAGGAAAAACGAATAGTACCCTACCATTTAATTTGGTTCGTTTTTACTTGGGCTTGGAGTCTCCAGAGTGGTTATATGACGATGTCTTACAAGCGTTGGATATCATTTAAGCTCGGATAGTTATGAAATAATGTAAGTAGGATAGAAACTATTTTATCCAGAAGTAATTAGAATGATGCCATACCATTAGTACGAATTTCAGGTTAAAGCTTATCGTATTAAAAACGCTCCGCTTCCCGGTCCATTGTTTTTTCAAAGCGCAGTGGTGGATCAATACTGATGACTAAAGGCTCCTGCGTAATCGGATGGCGAAAGGCCAAGCGGGTTGCGCAAAGGAATAAGCCCTTACCTAAAATTGTTTTTTGCCCAGCAGCATATTGCTGATCACCTAAAATTAAGTGCCCCACCTGGCGCATATGAATTCGCAATTGGTGCGTCCGCCCAGTGATGGGTTTGAGTTTTACCAATGACAAATGTTTGTAAACCCGGGACGGGACGGTGCGTAAGGTCCGATATTCTGTAATCGCCTCTTTGCGCCTGATGGGCTGATTGATCTCTCCCTTTTGGGGTGCTTCTCCATGTACAATGGCTGTATATTCCTTGCGAATTCCATTTTGGGAAAAATCTTCTGTTAGTTGAATAAGTACGCCTTTGGTCTTGGCAAGCATCACCAGACCTTTTGTAGGTAAATCAATGCGGTGTGCAGCAATGGGTCGGGGTAAGGCATCCGGAAGGTCTGGGCGATCCACAAAACCAGCCAGTGCATTCTCTACAGTTTTGATCCGATTGCCATTTGTTGCGATCCCCGCCGGCTTATTAACCACCAGCAAATAATCATCCTCGTAGACTACGGGAATTTTTTTATCAAAAGACCGCGCTTTTAGATGGCCACTGCTGGTCAGGGATAATATATCACCCGGTACCAGATTCTGATTAAATCGTGGCTTTTCACCATTAATCAATAAACGGTCCGTACCAATTGCTTTTTTTACAGAAGTGCGACTACCCAAAAGCGGAAAAGCTTCGATGCAATAATTAATAAACGACTGCTCAGGCACGTGGGTCTCCACCTTGTGCTTCTGCCTATGTTCTGACATACTTTTTATTTTGCCGTAAGGCCAATATAGTAACCCTACTCCGAAACCGAAAGATCGCAATACTAATCCCAACCTACAACCAGTACGTATAATTCCTTAACTGGTGGGTCAAAATACAGATGTATTCCAACCCACCAGTATGCTTCCTTTTGTGCACAATTTACTTACTGTGCGCCCATGGGGCAATGCGTTTGTAAAAAGGTCGTAAACAAGGTCGAAAGATGCCGCCTGGTACCTTCGCCTTCCCATATCCCATGGGATCGGTTAGGGTATGGCATAAACTGAAAAATCTTGTTGTGTTTAATCAGCTCATTGACCAGCATTTCTGCGTTCTGATAATGCACATTGTCGTCGCCAGTACCATGGATGTACAGTAGGTTACCCTCCAAATTCTTAGCGTAAGTAATGGGGGAACCCTGAATAAAGTCTTCCCTATTTTCCTGTGGAATACCCATATAGCGTTCCTGATAGATATTATCGTAAGTAAGTTGGTTGGCTACTGCTGCTACAGCAATACCCGTCTGATACAATTCAGGGTACTGAAACAATAAATTTAGGGTTGCGGAGCCACCGCCACTCCACCCATGAACAGCCACCCGATCGGGGTCGAGGTAAGCATGGGTTGCCAATAGTTTTTTACAAGCCATGGCCTGATCACGAATATTCACTATACCAATCTTCCGATAAATGGCCTTGCGCCATGCCCGACCTTTAGGTGCCGGAGTACCTCGCCCATCCAAAGAAATATAAACGTATCCATCCGCTGCCATGTCACCCTGATAGAGATTATTGCGTCCTGTACCAAATCGATTGCGCACAGTTTGCCCTGCAGGTTCACTGTACACGTAAAATAAGACCGGGTACTTTTTTGACGGATCAAAATTATTAGGCTTGGCCATCCATCCGTCCATGGTTACGCCATCATCCGTGGTGATGGTAAAAAAGGAAACGTTCGAACCTGTTTTTCGGGATGGATCAAAATTGCGTTTTATACTATTATCGTCATCTAAAGCCTCATGGTCTGGAAGCGAAATCCACTCCCGCATACCCGGAGTGTAATAATTGGAAAAAGTATGAAAGGCAAAAGTCGCATTAGGCGACACCTGATAGCTATGGGAACCCGCCTGCTCAGCCGGTGAAATGCGTTCCGCAGTACCAGAACCATCAAGGGCTGTTCGATAAAGATAAGATTCGGTAGCATTATCAGGTGAAGCCATAAAGTAGATATACCCACCAGCTTCATCAACGCGTAAAGGGCTGATGACATCGTATTCGCCATGGGTGATCAGTTGGGGGATACCTCCAGTTTTGGCTATGCGATAAATGTGGCGCCAGCCATCCTGTTCCGTAATCCACAAGAAAGCCTTGCCATCTTCGATCCATCGCCATCCGTTACCGTTCTCCCACATGGAAACTACACTAATCCATGCTTCATCTTGTTCAGAAAAAACCTCCGACACTTCGCCGGTTTTTACCGCCGCCAACATGAGTTTACTCTGGTTTTGTTTTCGATTGAGCTGTTGCAAAAAAAGCTGGTCTGGATCCGCCCATTCCATCCTTGGAATATAATGCTGGCGATTATCGCCTGGCACCTGCATCCAGGTGATCTGCCCTGTGCCTATCTCAACCACCCCTACACGACAAGCAGAAGGGGATTCACCCACCTTCGGATACTCCACCGGAATGGTGTAAGCGTAGATCGAGTCGGTCGTATTGATCATATAAAAGTCCCGAATCGTATTAGCATCGATCTGCCAAAAAGCAATACGGTAACCATCTGGACTCCACTGGAAACCGTCTCGGCAACCAAATTCTTCTTCGTACGCCCAATCAAATGTCCCATTAATCAACTTCCTGTTTCCTCCATTGTCGGTAAGTCGTTTT
The DNA here is from genome assembly GCA_013214265.1 of Saprospiraceae bacterium. Lineage (GTDB taxonomy): Bacteria > Bacteroidota > Bacteroidia > Chitinophagales > Saprospiraceae > DT-110. Next base: position 2,992 of record JABSSK010000253.1, read on the forward strand.
ATCTGACCAGAGCCCAAATCCTCCATGTAAATATCATTACCACTCACATAGGCCGCACGCGTTCCATCGGGTGAGAACTTGGCAAACATCAGCGATGATGCAGGCATATTAGCGCCCAACTGGTATAAACGACCAGTAGCTCGATCCAGCACCCAATAATCACCACGTGTATCATAACGCCAAACCCGCTTCGTATTCGTGAAAATCAGCACCTTCTGATTGTCATCAGAGAAACTAAATGAACGAATGGGCAGAGGTTGCTCCGCTCCGGAAGGAATGAGCTGATCCGTTGGAATAATAGTTTGCTCTTCCTGTTTGGACAGATCGAATAAAGTAATGGCTCCACCATTCAGTTGGTAATAACCGGTTCCGTCAGTTGTCCATTGCGAACCACGTCCAGGCTGGGCCTGTGATACGATAACGAATCCGATCAGAAAGTAAAGAATGCCAAGCGTATGTTTCATTGTGTTTGTTTTTTGGATACCCAAAGTAATGAAATGCTGAGGCTTCCACAACAGTCCTGTGTGTTTTTACTTTAAAACATATATGTGGAGAAAAATATAACTGAGTAATAAATTATTTTAAAAATACTTTATAACAAATCGTATTACAATCTTGAATTTCCAAATAAAAACACATAGTTTTAATCAAACCAAATCATTGGTCATGAAAAAACAATCTGGGCACAGGAAATATAACTTTCCAGATGCTGATCTCTATGTACAAGCCCTGGAGCGCATCAAATATGCAGCGCGTGACCGGGCGCTTTTCCAGCAATATGGGTATAGCGTGGAGCGTATAAAAGCCTTCCAGTCCATGTGCGATACCTTTCGAAACCTTCCGGATGATGACGAATTGGTTGGTGATCAGATGCTGATGACGGAGAAAAAATATGAAGCCGCCGAAAAGCTAAAAACAGCCATTCGGTCTTTAATGACCCGAGTAGCGATGAAATACAGTAACCGATCAGGTCGATATCGAAAATTTGGAACATCCAAATTGGGTGATATGACTGATGCGCAGCTCATTTTCTGTGGCCGTCGAGTGATCCGAGTTGGCCGTCAACAGATTGATTTCTTAGCAGAAGTAGGCGTTAATGAGAACGTACTCCGGAGAATCCAGGATGCAGTACAAGTATTTGAGAATGCGCTAAATATTCAGCAAGATCGAGTTGCAGAGCGGGATATTGCTGTAGAAAGGCGTACGGAACAGGGAAATAAGATTTACGACGAACTCGTTGTTTTATGCAATATAGGAAAAGATATATGGGCAGAACGCGACCCAGTAAAATACGAGCAGTATACCATTTACGAGAGTAACAACGATCAGAAAATTGCTCGTAAAATGAAGGAAAAGAAAAATCCGTAATGCCAGCCGATCCCCTGAACAAGGAAAGTGCATAACGTACTTGTACTCTATGCACTTTCTCTTTCAGGTCTTTGGTTTGTAAAAACCCTTAATTAAATACTTTCAGTTTTTTAGCGTCTACTTTTTCGAAGCCAAGACTCACTGAATTTATACAATAGCGCATGCCGGTAGGTGCAGGACCATCGTTAAAAACGTGTCCTTGATGTCCCCCACAGCGAGCACAAAGGATCTCAGTGCGCAGCATACCGTGTGAGTAATCTGATTTTTCCCAGATATGATCAGCCCTTATGGGTTCAAAAAAACTTGGCCACCCCGTCCCGGATTTAAATTTAGACTTATAGCTAAACAGTGGTAGATCACATGCGCCACAGGTATAAACACCTTTTTCTTTATTGATCAGTAGAGACCCTGTAAAAGGCCGCTCGGTACCAGCAAGGCGCAGTACTTGGTATGCATCCGAGCCTAATTCTGCAGCCCATTGTTCCTCTGTTTTCTCCACGAAATCTAGCGTATCGCCTTCTAGTGATATAAAGACACGACCTTCATCCTTGGGCAGTCGGATTTCCGTTTCTGTATCCTGTGCCTGATTACAGGAAAGGAACATAAAGAACCCTAACAGACAAGTAAATACACTTCGTATAAACATAGTAAATTATTTTCTGTGCAGTTCCAAATTATAGTTTGTGGTTTTAACGTGCTATCAACTACGCGACATTTTGGTGGATTTATGCCCAGCTGGTTAAATAACCATGATTTTTAAAAATGAGTACGGCGTATGAACACCTATTGAATGTGTTTGTCCCGATCATTGCGATCATTCTTTGATCTGATTCTGGGATGGTTCCATTCTTCTCGTTGTGCAAACTCAACAATGCGCTTCATGGAAGTCATCATTGCTAAAAACACCATGTAGCCTATCGTAACTACAATTAGTATCCATCGGTACGAACCTGCCTCACTAATCGGCAATGAGGATAATAACCAAGCAAAACCACTTGCTAACAATGCCAGTCCCAGAAAGCTATAAATTGATCTGCTCCAGTATTGTAGCATATTCTTAGTTGATAATGCGAAGATGCTATTGAACATGGCAAAACTGAGCATGAATGCAGCCGTTGCCATCCAGGGAAATCTTTTGGGTGTCTCAATAATGCCAACTGCATCAACGCCTAGGGCTACTAGGCTTACCACAACTACCCCTGCCAGGCATAATAATGCTTGATAAATGGGATTAAAAGCCTGCTCAAACAATGAATTTTTGGACACCTCTACCATAATGATCTTAAGTCGTATTTAGAAACAGTTCTTTCATACCAATGGCGGCAATTTGAACTGTAATAGCCTTTTATATTCGTTTCAACAAAAAACGAGAGTAAAAGTTACAATTTCCGCGAAATAACCTTCGTTTTAGAAATGTGAAACAAACGACATATATGCTGAGATTACTGATTTTATGGGGTTGTCTTACTTTTATTTTAGGATCCTGTTCACGACCACTTCACCCTACATTAGTTGGACAATGGGAAGGGCAAGATAGTGCCGGCAACAATATAGCTATTGCTTTTACCCCGGATGGAGAATATCATTTATCTGTCAACGAAAACCACCTCATTGGTTCGTCAGATAATAAACCCCTGCAATATCAGATTCTCACCTCCTCGCGCAAACGTGCCGAAGTTATGCTTTTTGAGAATAAGACCGATCTAATCCAAGGGTATCAGTCGATTATTCATGCTGATTTTCTTTCTGGTAATACCATTGAATTGCGTCCACAGCAAAAAAATACTGCTGATGATCAGCCTTTATTTTTGGTGCGGGAATAACCCGCAGACAAGTAGGTAGCATATCACTTAGGTTATTTATTTTTGTATAAATATTTCTTGCTATGGCTACTCGACTACTTACTGTCCTTTGCTTGACCCTCTTTATGGGTTGTCACGTTGAAGAAATCCCTCAAGAAGAACGATCAACAGTTCCAGAAGACTGGTTTTACATACAGCGTGCATATCCTTCTGGTAATATTGACCGGCAAGCATTCTATCGCGCCCGTGCACAACAGCAGCCATATGCTTTTACGGATAAAAATCTTCGAAGTGATCCCATCTGGGAAAATGTTGGCCCTATAAATATTGGTGGCCGCATCACGTAAATTGAAATGTGGCCCGGCGATACAGCTACCATTTTATCGGGAACCGCATCTGGGGGTATTTTCCGTTCCGACGACCAAGGTTTAACCTGGCGTACCGTTTTTGATGAAGCGCCAACATTAGCTATCGGTGACTTGGCTATTGCACCTTCCGAAAATGATATCGTTTACGCGGGTACTGGAGAAGCCAATGCTGGGGGTGGATCATTAGCTTATGATGGACTTGGCATTTTTAAATCAACGGATAAAGGTTTAACATGGACACCAATGGGAATATCCGAATCAGGGAGCATCGGTCGGCTAGCGGTGGACCCCAACAATACTGACCGTGTGTACGCAGCAGCTAAGGGTCGGCTA
>JABSSK010000254.1 GCA_013214265.1 Saprospiraceae bacterium
AGTATTTTCATCCTTATCCTTTATGGTTATCCGGTAGCCTTCACCTTGGGGGGCATTTCCATGATATATGCTTTATGCTTTTTAGATCCTGCCAGTTTTTCGGCACTTCCACCCCGCATTATGGGGGTGATGAGTAATTATGTCCTATTGGCTGTTCCTTTGTTTATTTATATGGGAATCATGCTGGAGCGATCAGGGCTAGCAGAGAGTCTTTTAGAAACCATGGCTATTTTATTTGGACGCGTCAGGGGAGGCTTAGCCATTTCAGTTGTTATTGTGGGAGCTTTACTAGCTGCCAGTACTGGTATTGTAGGTGCCACGGTTATTACAATGGGGCTGATTAGCTTGCCTACTATGCTGAAGCGAGGATACAAACCAGAATTAGCCACTGGGGTCATTGCAGCATCCGGAACACTAGGACAAATTATACCTCCATCCGTAGTGTTGGTGCTGTTGGGTAGCGTACTCAACGTATCCGTTGGAAAACTGTTTGCAGCGGCCTTAATTCCGGGTATTTTATTAGTGGTGGTTTATGTATTATACGTAGCTGGGGTTTCATGGCTTAACCCAGAGGATGCACCAGCCATACCTGAAGATGAAATTAAAGCTTTTAAAGCCGATCGATTCTGGTGGAAAGTACTTAAAGCTTTTTTGCTCCCTTTCCTACTGATAGTATCTGTATTGGGTTCCATTTTTGCGGGATTAGCATCACCTACTGAAGCGGCAGCAGTAGGGGCATTAGGCGCTACTTTACTGACGATACTACAAGGTAAATTCAGTATCGATGTTTTGCGTTCTGTCATGCGAGAAACCACACACTTGACCAGTATGGTATTCATTATTTTGTTGGGTGCTACAACTTTTTCATTTGTGTTTCGCGAATTACAGGGCGACGAATACCTTATCCAACTCATCCGGTCGGCTGATCTAACCTCTAATCAATTCTTACTGCTGGTGATGATTGTAGTTTTCATCGCTGGGTTCTTTATAGATTTCATAGAAATCATCTTTATTATCGTTCCGGTTGTTGCACCTATTTTTGTTGAATTTGAGATCAGCCTGATCTGGATAGGTATTTTATTGGCTCTAAACCTGCAAACCTCGTTTTTGTCGCCTCCTTTTGGTTTTTCTCTTTTCTACCTCAAAGGCGTAGCACCACCAGGAATAACAACCCAGCATCTTTATCGCGGAATTATTCCTTTTGTAATTATTCAATTGATTTTTTTAGGTACGGTTATTTTATTTCCAGAAGTTGTTTTTTTTCTGATTAAATAAAGATGGATTGGTCTTTATGTAAGGCCTCATGATAAGGATTGCATTCGCTCGTAATATGCCTTTTCGGTAATGGCAGCATAATCGTTCGCTTTTTGGCGGAAGCCTTCGTAGGAAGCATAGACTTGGGTGGCAAAAGGGTTGGAATCCGCTAGCTCTCTAACTGCTTCCTGATTATACTGATATAATTGCGCAAGGATTTCTGGACTAAAGGAGCGTACATCTACGCCTTTGGTTAGTAACTGTGCAAAGGCCTCAGCATTTTTAGCTTCCATTAGGGATAGGCACCACTGGTTACAGTATAAAGCTGCTGCTTTTACTATACTTTGTAAATCAGGCGGTAACTCCTCGTAAGCTTTTTTATTGAGGAACAGTTCCAAAACGGTTCCGGGTTCGTGCCATCCTGGCGTATAATAATATTTTGCAATTTCATGGAAGCCCATTAACGTATCGTGAAAAGGTCCTAACCATTCTGTAGCATCAATTACACCGCGTTCTAATCCTGTATATATTTCGCCTCCTGCCAAGAGTACAGGTGCACCACCTGCCTTTTCAAGAACCTTGCCTCCAAGACCTGGAATACGCATTTTAAGACCTTTCAAATCCGCTAAGGTGTTTACTTCCCGATTGAACCACCCCCCCATTTGCACACCTGTATTTCCGCCAGGAAAAGGAATCAGTCCAAAATCACTATATAATTGTTGCCATAGTTCAAGCCCACCTCCAGCTAACAGCCAAGCATTAACCTGTTGTGCATTCATACCAAAAGGAACGGTTGCAAAGAACTGAGCAGCAGGAGCTTTACCGGCCCAATAATAAGCCGCACCACTAGCCACCTCCGCAGCACCCGTGCGCACCGCATCGAAACATTCCAAAGCTGGTACCAATTCCCCAGCACCATATACACGAATCTTAATCCGCCCATTAGACATGGAGGCGCATAAATCAGCAAATAATTGACAAGTCTCACCAATGACTGGAAAGTTAGGAGGCCAAGTGGTCACCATTTTCCATTCATAAGTGCGACCGCTAAATACTGTACCAGTTGTATTTTGTGCCTTACTATCCTGTAATAATCCTCTAAGGAATAACGGTAAAGAAATCGTCCCTAACGCAATTCCTTTCAATACATTTTTGCGGCTAACTTTTTTCATAAAAGATATTTATCGAGAAAAAGTACAAAATCAGAAGGATAATTCCCATTCCCAAAACACACCATGGTGAAACATTTTTTAACCGAAATCTTTTGTTATGAATTCTTTCAAAACAATCCTCCTGATTTTTTTCGTGATTCCATGGCTCAGTTATGGTCAATCTGGAAACCTATCACCAGGCCAACTACAAATTAATGGCGGTACCCCTCCGGTAGATACAAGTAATATTGTATTGCGAAGTGATAGCGTGGGTAATAATTATTTTAACCTAATAAGTGGTGTAAATAGGTCTTCTTACATCAACCTGATACGAGGGAGTGATGAAAGTCAATCCGCCTATGTGTCCTACGGTCCAATTAGGGTGCCGCCACTCAGCAATACAAATTGGCGTACCGGAATAGGTACCAATTTGTTTTCTTCTTCAAACGATTTTGAAATATCCCAAGTAGGGAATAATCCATCCTTTTTCTTGGAGTCCTACTTCACTGCTTTTTCCATTGATGCCCAGTCAAAGGAAACTATCATGCGCAATGCATCCGGAAATACGTTAGCATTAGAAAATGGAAATAATTCCGCCTCGTTACTCATTAAATCCTATGAGGATGGATTTTTAGGTACTAATGATTATGCTGGTTTCCTTTTTCAACCTGATACACTCGGTAATCAGTTATCACTATATGCTACATCTTTGAATAATGGATTTGGAGGCGTAGTGTCGTCAATAAATACCATCGCCCACTTTAAATCAAATGGGAATCTTGAACTTTCCGGTTCACTCGAGTTAGGTAATATTGAACTGGAAAATGCAGGTTCTAGCAACTTAACCATTAATAGTGATTTTATACCATCGACATCAGCCCCCTGGGACCTTGGAAATAACGTACCCAACCAAAGCTGGGATGATGTTGTAGCGGATGATTTTATAAATGTCTCCGACCGTCGGTTAAAAAAACAGATTCATGCTATTGATTATGGCCTGGAAGATATAATGCAATTAGACCCAGTTCAGTATAAGTATATCAAGGACATGGACGACGAAAAAGATCATCTTGGACTTATAGCACAAGATGTATTGGAGATTATCCCTGAAATCGTAGCCACCCATGATGTGGATATCGATAGCACAGGACAACTGGTTCGAAAGGAGAACGAATATCTTGGCATAAATTATGTTGCACTAATTCCTGTTTTAATACAGTCCATTCAAGAACAACAATCCATAATTGAATCATTAGAAGATAAAAAAAATGCTTTGGCTGAACGACTAGAAAGAATCGAAAAACATCTCGGTCTCGAGCCTGCAAAGGAAGAAGAATCAATCGTACTTAATCGTGGTCCGCAATTGGAACAAAATGTTCCAAACCCAGCTAAGGGTAATACCCAGATCCAGTATTTTTTGCCCCGAGAAGTAAATCGAGCCGAACTCAGAATATTTGATACCAGAGGGCGCTTGCTGAAATCAACTGTATTAAAAACGCAACCCGGAAAACATACGGTTAATCAGGAATTGAATCAACTTCCGGCAGGAGGTTACTCCTATGGGTTGTACGTAAATGGAGCACAAATACAAACCCGAACATTACTAGTCGTAGAATAACCACACAAAATGTGTCAGGCAATGTCTTTAGGTTGTAATATAAAACAAAATGTTTTATATTACAACCTAAAGACTATATATGCAATATCAGAAGGGTAGGGGTGCACAATATAATCCAGCTAATCGTTTTGAAACGATTCTTCGTGATGATGGGGAAACGCAATCATCGAAACCAACAAAATATACAATAGTATATCCAAAATCTATTCTTAACAAAGTCAGCAGTCCGGATATTGGTATGGCATGGTCCATGAACCCATATCAAGGCTGTGAACATGGTTGTGTATATTGCTATGCAAGAAATTCACATAACTACTGGGGCTACAGTGCCGGATTAGATTTTGAACAACATATACTAGTAAAGAAAAATGCACCGAAATTATTGGAGGAAAAACTACAAAGCCCCTCATGGAAAGCCTCCGCTATTATGCTGTCAGGAAATACCGATTGTTATCAGCCTGCAGAAAAAGAATACGAGCTAACCCGCCAGATTCTAGAAGTTTTATGGCGCTATCGTCACCCCGTAGGCCTGATAACGAAAAATAGCCTAATCCTGCGTGATCTTGATATTTTGGAAAAACTGGCCCACGAAAACCTTGTTCGAGCCTCCATAAGTCTAACCACGCTTAAGGAAGATACCCGTCGGATCTTGGAGCCACGAACAGCCGCCGCTAGCCAGCGACTCAAAACCATTCGCCAGTTAAGTGAAGCTGGCGTTTGTGTAAATGTTATGCTGGCACCTATTATTCCGGGTCTTAATGATCACGAAATTTTAACTATGGCTGAGGCAGCAGCCGAAGCAGGTGCCGTTTCTATGGCTTCTATCGTGGTTCGACTAAACGGAGATGTAGCCAATATTTTTGAAGACTGGGCTAGACGTAGTATACCTGATCGGGCTGATCGGGTATTGAATCGCATTCGCGATTGCCATAATGGCCAACTTAAGGATAACCGATTTAAAACCCGCATGCGCGGGGAAGGTAAAATAGCCGATATTATTCAACAACAGGTAAGTCTAGCAAAAGCACGTTTCTTTTCTGGAAAACATAAAGCAGCATATAATCTAAATTTACACGAACACTTTAAGTCCTCTCAGATGCGGTTATTTTAATAGTATAAATCCTTATGCACAAAATACTATTTGGCTATAAAAATCAATACTTCTTTAAAATATTTTAGCAGTCTGATGATTAATGACGCAAAAATCCCTAATTTAATAGGTATACAATGGTCCTAAATTAGTATTCTATGCGTTATCTAATAGCCTTTCTTTTATTACCCATTATGCTTTTTGCTCAATCTCCGGAACCCTGGCAAGATCCTCAGGTTACGCAAATCAATCGACTTCCGGCACGTGCTACCTCTGTTTCTTTTTCAAGCCTGGATAAGGCGATGCAGGTAGAACCTCATGCTTCCGGCCGTAGCATATCTTTAAATGGAAACTGGAAGTTTTCGTGGGCACCTGTAGCGGGCAAAGAATCTATGGATTTTCACGAAAAATCGTACGGGTCGCTTAAGTGGGCAACCATACCTGTTCCTGGGAATTGGGAAATGTATGGCTACGGTATGCCTATGTACAAAAATATCAATTATCCTTTTGATCCCGTTACACCTCCTATTCCTCCAGTTGATGATAATCCGGTGGGTATGTATATGCGTACCTTTGATATACCGGATGCTTGGGCGGATATGCAAATATCACTCCAGTTTGGTGGAGTGAGTTCAGCTTTCTATGTATGGTTGAACGGAGAGATGGTCGGTTACAGTGAAGATAGTCGGCTGCCAGCAGAATTTGATATTACACCCTTTTTACAGAAAGGTACCAATACCCTTGCGGTAAAAGTATATCGATGGTCGGACGGAAGTTATTTGGAAGACCAAGACCACTGGCGTTTAAGTGGATTGCACCGGGAAGTAACCCTAAGTGCATCCCCGAAAATACAGATTTATGATTTCGCTGTTCGTACACCACTTGACCAGCATCACGAGGATGCCACCCTCCAAATTCGACCGAAGGTAAAAGTATACGAAGATCAATCCCTAAAAGGCTGGACCATCAAAGCCCAATTGTACGATAGCAATCAAGAGCCTGTTTTAGCAGAAGTACTTTCCACATCCGTAAATGCTTTGGTAAATAAAAAAATGCCACCGACCGGAAATGTCCCTTTCCCGGTCATGGAAACTACAGTCACCAATCCCCAAAAATGGTCCGCTGAGCATCCTAATTTATATACACTCGTACTAAAGCTTATCGACGATAACGATAATGTTCAGGAGTTTCGAAGTACTAAAGTGGGTTTCCGATCTGTCGCTTTTGATGATGGAGAACTACTCGTAAACGGAAAGTCGGTATTACTTTATGGCGTGAATAGGCATGACCATCACAAAGACTTTGGTAAAGCAGTTACCCGTGAATCTATGCGCCGTGACGTTGAATTAATGAAGCTATTCAATGTGAACGCAGTACGTACTTCCCATTATCCAAATGACCCTTATTTTTATCGCCTCTGTGATGAATACGGTCTTTATGTTATTGACGAAGCGAATATCGAAACGCATGGACTGGGCTCACAATTATCGAATGACCCCCAATGGGTAACTGCCCATGTAGAACGTGGTCTACGAATGGTAGAGCGTGATAAAAATCACCCCAGTATCATTTTTTGGTCGCTGGGAAATGAATCGGGAATGGGCCCCAATCATGCAGCTATGTCCAGCTATATGAAAGAACTGGATCATAACCGTCCCATCAAATACTAATGCGCACAGGGTGACC
>JABSSK010000255.1 GCA_013214265.1 Saprospiraceae bacterium
AAGGGTACTAAATAACATCACGGCTCCAAAAATACCCCTGAAGGATACCAGAGGAGCTATGGAAACGGGCTTCTTCAACCATTCGAATATCAATTGAAGATGTTTCTTGTATTTTATTTGCCTGCCTGCTTTGGTTCTCATAAAAACGCCTGCAAGGTCTCTTCTTTAAATAGTTCCTTACTTCAATATCAATCTAGTCCCCATCTCCGCTACTAAAAGTAATAGCGATCCCTAACAAAGATGACATGTCACTCTTAAAAAACCGAGTGTGGCGCTGCAACTCAGTGTGCAGAACGTCCAGACTAGGATGTTCCTCGATAATCAGCTCTTGGAATGAACGATCTGCAGGTACTGCTTGTAGAGCGTCCATCACAACCCTCCATTGAGCTTCCGTCTGAACAATCAAATCGGGGCCACCGACCACATTTTCCAGGTAGGTCTTTAGACTAGGGCGCTGTTCGTTGGTTGAACTCCCACCTCCATAATAAACAGATTCTATTGCCAACAGATGTGCTTTGATAGTCTCCAGGGAATTTCCTGAATGTAAAGCTTCTACTAATCGAGGTTCAGACTGTGTTTGTCCGGGTCGTTTACCCAATGGCAAACCAACTTTAAAGTTTTTTATTGCTTCAAAACTTCTGACCCACTCATTGTAGAATTGAGAGATAGAACTACCTATATCCGTACCGTCATTAGCGATAAAGTCTTGTTCGTAGCTTGCCCATTCACGAACTACTTCCTCTACACGACTAGCTACGTCACTAGTTAGTGCCTTCAGATGTATGAAGCGGCTATCAGACTGCTGGAACTGCTGTAATATCTCGGAAATATCACGCTCAGGATTAAATAAAAGATAGCCGATAGCTAGAAATCCCCGAGCATCACGATCAAACCCCGATAAGGAATGATCCTGAGCAGTAATTGCTGCCTCAACTTTTTCGGAAGAAACAGGCCAGGTTCCAATCTCCTCAATAAGGCTCTTGCGAAGTCCGTCTTCACCTGCAGGACCAAAATTAAAAGCATTAACATTCTGCCAATATATGTATACTGATTGCCATGCTTGTTGTAAGCTTACTAAAGAGCCTTCCGAAGGTACATCAACAAACTGCTGCGTTTTATCATCAAGGGTATTAACTTCGACGAGCAAACGCTCAAAAGCAGGTTGAACCACATTTCTGGCATAGTTCGACAGGATTTCACCCCGGTCGAAATCTTGCTTTATTCCGGACTCTGAATCACAGCTCACCATCCACAGTACCAGAAAACAGAAAAATGAAAAATGAAATAGTATGCGTAAGCGCATGATAATTGGGTTATTCAGTTGATATATAAAAGAGGTACAAGGTAAAGTTATCAGAACAAATGTTTCATAAAGTAACCCACCTATTACTACTAGCATCTAATTTCTGTGCACCAAACTCACTTCTATCGCCCTTGGGCCAAAACCCAGTTTTGCTTAAAGTCCTCAATCTCTTGATCAGTAAAACCGTAAATAGCTTGGAGGTCTTCAATCACTTGCTGAACTTTTGGTAGCTCCGTTACGGCTTCTGTTGCCAGCTTGTAGGAAGTCGCATCATTATCGTAGGGTGCGTTCAGCTTAATTAAAAGCAGTTCAATCTCAGCATCTGTAATCATCTTATGATTAGCCGGAATAGTACGCCAGCCATGCAAGAAAGCTACTGCCTCGGAATAAGCATGCAAGCCACTACCAATCTGATCATCACTCAGGTTGGTTTCGCTCAATTTGTCAACCGTTTGGTGGCAGTAATTGATGATAGTAGCAGCATTAGCTTTCTCCCATAGTTCCATGACATCTTCTAAAGCGGCATCACGTTCTTCATTGAATTGATCACCTGCCTGTAAAGCAGCTTGTAACGTTATGAAAGCTGTTTTTATTTGTGTGTATAAACCCTGACCGTCATTCTTATCCCTACGCGCTGTATAATTTGCCAAGAATTTATCAGGATTAGCAGCCGTTAGCCTGTTATTCGTATTTGGAAAATCGGGATGTGCGCCGAAAATTTTAACCATCTGATCAACTATCGCTGGTGTAATATTACCTCCTTCTGTAAGGCCAACAGCATGGTTAAACATGGCAGCTCCATATAAACCCTTATCTACCATTTGCATCAATTCCAGACCATTTTCGTCCATAAGATAACCACCAATAACACCCCCTTCTCCATCGCGGCATTCAATAGAATAAATATTTCCCCTCGCTTTATTCAATTCGATGATCCACTCATCTACCCGGCCAGCATAGTAATTGGTGGTAATGTCCCTCAGACTTGGGGTTCCGCTCGTAAATAGTGCAGCCAACTCTCCTGCATCTACTATAAGTCCTGTAGTACGACCTTCTCTAGCTTTTTTAGCGAAAGCTGATAATTGACTGCGTAAAGCTTCTTCGATGATAGTATTACGCTCAAAATTAGAGTCATCATAATTAGCTGGAACTATTAGGTCATCCTCGCCAGTATTTTTGTTGCAACCTGTTGAAATGGCCAGAAATGCCAGTGAACCTAATACGAAAATTACACTTTTCATGTTGGATTGTGTGTTCGAGTGTGTGTGACAGAAATAAATCTAGAACAAAAATTATCCATAATTGATCTAATTCTAATCTAAAATTTTCCAGCATACTCCCTTTCATTCATACCTTACTCTTTCCAAGTTCTGAAATAATCGACCTTTTGCCCTGTGGATACGATTAAACGCTCATTTTCTTTTTCATGAAAATTAATGCTAACTACTCAAATATTGTTACCGTTCCTCAACCTTTTTAATGAAATATTATCTTAGGTATACTTCATTCGGAGATCAATAACATTCGTTTTTTGCGAAAGCGGATTTGAAATCACCCCAAAAGGTGATTACATAAAAGCTATCAAACGCCATACTTTGAAATGGCATCATTATCTCATTGCACACAATAAATAAAACAGGTACGCTGTTACATCACCAAAACGCACTTAGCTGAGAACAGCTATAGTGCAGATACTTCCCAGTAAAATCTATTTAAAAAAATGGTTCGGAATCATCCAAACCATTTCAGTAGAAAGCACCTGTCCCGACTGACAGGGCATAACGCACGTTTTTCAGAAAACGCAGGGCATATAATTTGATTTTTGCTTTTATATCAGTTACTGATCTTTACAATTCGTTTACTCAAAACCTCATTTTGATTCCCACTATGCAGCTGCAAATAATACACGCCATTGGGTAAATCCCCTAAATCAAGCCGTAATCGTTCGGTTCCACCAAGGTGATCAATATAGCCCGCCTTTAGTACTTGCGACATTGGGCTAACTAGATTGTAATGAAGACGTTCCTGGTGGCTACTGCTCAGGTCAATGCCCACCGGACCCCGTGTTGGGTTTGGAAAAATATGTACTTCGCGTTCCACTAATTCACTTGTGGATGTTGTGACATCACCTAAAGAGAACTGGCCCGTTACAGCGGGTGCCAATTCAGTCAAACAGATGGTCGACACCCGGTACTCATAGGTTTCGAATGGAATGAGGTTCTCAATAATCAAATGATCGTAATCTCCAAAGTCACTTTTCCAATCCGTTGTACCGACAAGCCGATACTCCACCAAGTAATCTTCATAAGGATTTACCGCATCCCATAATAACTCAACGGTAGTTTCATCAATGTCTTCCGTTTCAACATCTACGACAGGTTCGCAGTATTCATAGAGTCCATCATCCGTAGTACCCTGAGCATTGGGGAGTAAGTTAAACTTCACCTCAGTGAGGCCTGCACAGGAAGGGTTACCATAATTATCTAAGGCAGTGAACACAACATAGCGCGCTTTGACACCAACCATATCCGGCCCAGGAAACCCACTGTATACTGCTTCCCCTGTACCTTGAGGGAAAATCATTTCGCCCCAACTTTGCCATTGGTAACCATCCGAGGAGTAATCAATTTTTACACTTCTGAATCCCTGGCTTAATTTGGAAGGGTCATTAGTATTCCAAATCCAGGTTTTGGATAAGCGACGCACCTGACCCAGATCATACTGAATCCAATGGGTATTACCGTAGCCAGAAATTGGGTTTCTACTCTTAGAACAGGATACCCAAGGGTTATTCCAAATGGAAGCATCAGCTTCAAAACATTGTGCCCATATGCTCAACGGCAGCAACAAGACAACTATAATGAGAATAATATTTTTCATACGTGTGGCATTAATTCAATGAGAAAAGAGAATGTGTACGCACTAGGTCAGGTCCATAAAGCCTATGGGTGCCATCGATGACATGGTATTATAAAAATTGCCAATATTGGGAAATAGGATAGGTAAATCCGACTTTGGAATACCATACCATAAAGCCAGTTCCGCAAAGTACTCGTCCGTAGAAAGCGTTGGAATGAGCACCCCTCCGCCTACTTCTAATTCACTATCTAGTGCCAGAGAGGGGTAGGAACCATAAACGTCTTTCCCATTAACTTTACCTCCCATCACCAACATATTTCCACCCCAGGCATGATCCGTTCCGTTACCATTTGAGGTCAGGGTTCGGGCAAAGTCGGATATGGTAAACGTTGTCACTTCATTTTCGAGTCCCATTTCCGCTAAGGCTGCCTGAAACTCTCCCATAGCAGCATCTAAAGATGACATAAGGGTATTATGATTATTAATGAGCTCATCATGATTATCAAAGCCATCAAACCGGATAAAGAAGGTTTGTCGGCTTACCCCCAATTGCTGGCGTACATTGATGGTTCGAGCTACCATTTGCATACGCTGCGATAATTCATTAGCTGAAAAAGGCGTTGACAAAGTGGAACCTCCAACTGCGGAACTAAATAATTGATGGGTATTCTGGCTGGCGGTAATCGTCTCGGCATAAGTCTTTTTAAAAATATCCTGATACTGTTTTTCCATTAGGCTTTTTACCGCAGAAGTTCTAACCTGATCAAATGTGTTATTGGCACCATATCCGTAAATACCAATTGACCCAGTACCGGTCGGCAGGATACTATATTCGGCAGCTGTATCACCCAGTTGAAAAATATTTTTCCCCGAAAGGGAGATATTCATAGATATATTCTGATTACTATTCGCTGCTTGTACCATATCTGCTAATCGGCCCGCCCAACCGGTAGGTGAATTGGTTTGTGGGACTGACGTTTGCCATTGCTGATCCTGATCAGCATGCGAATAGAGCCCAAATGGTAGTCGGTTAGTACCAAAATAATCCGATTTCGAAGTTGGTTGTACCAATGTACCTACATTCGATACTACAGCCACCTTACCCTGATCATATAGGGCCTTAGTACGGGTTAGAGCCGGATGGAACCCTAGTTCTTTTTCATTGTAGTTGCGGGTATCCATTTTGAGCAAACTAGATCGTTGTAATGCCATATTCGACCGGGTGCGGGCATATTCATTGTAATGGTTTCGACTATACGGAGTAATCATATTAAAAGAGTCATTTCCTCCTCCCAGCATAATGCATACCAAAGCGCGATAATCTTCCCTTGGGCTTTCCCAAAATGGCTTTTGCTGCATACTGGCAGCATTCATAGCCTGCAAATTAAAGAGGGTGGAAAAAAAAGTAGTAGATCCAATAGCTGCACAAGTAGCCGTTCCAAGAAACTGACGACGATTATATTTTGATTTTTTATGATGATGCTTCGACATAGTGGCTAATTTTTAATGACCAGTTAAGAATCGGGTTATTTCAGAATAGCATAATCAGGTGAGATATACACCAAATAGAGCGCCATTCTGAGTTTTTCTTGTGGTGTGGGTAATTGGCGAATGGCATTGGCAATAATCGATTTGGTATCATCCTGTAACATGCCATTGGCAGCTACAATATTCAGGTAACTGACCAGGTCTTCTGGTCGATTCAATAGAGGAACGATGTCGGAATAGTCTTGAAATTCCATGAACCAGTCGGGGTTATCTTCATCGAAAGCATAGTATACCTCCTCTTCATCAAATACTTCGTCTTCAAACAAGCAGAATAACCCTAGGAAAGGGCCGAAGATGGTCCGATTTTGTACATCGTTTACGATTCCAATCGCATTGGTAGAATTAAATATTTGGAACTCAGGGCCCACCATATATCGCTGGCTGATCACCCCTTGAGGCGCATAATCCGGACGGTAAAAATTGAATACGCTGGGTGCCCGCAGGGGAAACTGCCCCAGCGTGTTTTGTAAGCATCCCATAAAAGTGTGGAATGATCCATTGTCATAAGCGGCTACCTGAAAGCTTTTAAGCATATTCATCACCCGAACTAAAGGTTCCCGCAGTTTCCCAAATGTATATTGTTCGGTAGGTGTACATTGGCGCGCTTCCGGATGTAGTAGAATAGCTGAAATCACATCCTGAAAATTGTTGGGTGCACCCGGATCGAATACACTGGCCACATCCATAACATAAGCAGCACTTGGATTAGAGGTAGTAAAGCGCTGAATCAGTTGTTTGCAAATGAAAGGTGCGGTATTCGCATGATTGGCTAAGTGATCGATGGTTTGACTGATATCTTGCATACCCGACTGTCCTGCTGGCAGAACTACGCCATTTAGTAGTCTTTTCTCACTGGTTTCATGATATTCATCATACATTTTCATGGGTAAACCACTCGCTATTTGCGCAAAAAACTCAGCGGAAAATGGTTCATTAAAGCCATCAATCATGGGATGTCCCAAACCGGTAAAGACTTTAGCAAACTCCTTAATATCTTCATTGGTATAGCTAGGTATAAACTGACCATTACTATCATAGCGACGTGTCCCATCCGGATTGAGTTCCC
>JABSSK010000256.1 GCA_013214265.1 Saprospiraceae bacterium
ATCTTCTCCATCAGAGAATTGTCCCGCTTAAGCAATAACGCGATGTGTCAGGGGCTGGATAGCATCAATTGGAACACGTAATGGCCACTCAATCAGGGTACTCCCCTGGGCGTCCACAGAAAAAGAGACTTCATTTACATTCAGGCTATAATCTGCATCAACTCGATCTAGGTTACCGGCGTCAAAAAGCTCCAATGTGGCTGTACCCTCCATTGGTTCCTTGGTCAAATTCGAGATTCGTGCCGAATAAATCCAGGTATCGCCCTGACGGAGAAATCTTGGCACATTAGGCTGAATCATCAATTCTTTTTGGGTGACTACTTCATTGCGGGTTAATCCGTACTTGAGGTCTTTGGTATGAGCCATACCTAATAAAACCCATTTTGTTAGTGCTTCTTTCATCTGGAAGGAAATAACCAGAGCACCGTCTTGATCTGTGCGTAAATCGGGCATAAAAAAGACAGTCTCATCGAGTGCTTTGCGCACTTGAACAGAAGCATTTCCAAGACTTCCACCTCCGTCAGTTGTGCTATACTCCGACTGCTCATCACCCTCATAATTAGCTTGCTTCGCACGATCTACAGTATCACCATAGGCATCCATAGCCTCCTCTACCATGGGTGGCGGCGGCGGTGGTCCACTTGCGGTAGCAGCAAACTCATTATTCATTCCATTTCTTGACATGGCATCTTCCGCCATCATATAGGACTGTTGAAATGCCCCATACGAACTGGGTAAACGGTTGAATAAATCGGGCCATTTTAAAAAGGGATATATTCTTCGGCCTACTGGTGCGTTTCCTACTATCTCAAATATAATGCGATCCTGAACGGAACTAAATTGCTCTAATTGCCACCGCAGCGAACTATATCTTCGTTCTGGATACAAAGATAACCCCCATCTATGGGGCGTCAACGCATCCAAAGATCGGTCGTACAGGGTGGCCACCATTTCTGCAGAAACAGCTTCTTGGTCAGGTCCAGTTATGCGGAGTCGCCATTCTTCCTCCTGCCCTGGTCGCAGTTTATCTCTGAATGTTTCGTATTGAATCGTCAATTTCTTGTTGGACCATGGCACTTCCACCAATATTTGGTTGGTGTATGCTCTATTATCATAAACAGATCCAAGCTTGACTATTATATTCCCGCGATCCTCTTCCTGTACCTCATAAAAATAAGTGGCTAAGTTGGTTATTGGAATCCACTTGTTTACTATTGTCTCACCAGCACGTTCAATCTCAAGCAGAATCATCTGAGGGCCCTGGCTACCTAGCAGAATAACGAGTGTATCCCCTGGTTCTACCGTTTTGGAAGAGACTTGGTACCACCAAACTTGCCCAGCAGATAATTTGCCTTGTATCGCATCGGTAACGGAAAAAGTCGTAGTGCGGATGATTGGTTCTGAACCTTCCACAGACGCACTTACCTCCAACTGATAATGTCCACTTTGGTTGACAAAAGCCTTCCAGACGTCTTTTGTTTCACCTTGGCGATCAGATGGTAAAAAGACCTCATCTAAAACCGGCCACTTGTTCGGATTTAGGGCATCTTTATAAGTGAAATTGGAAAAAGACTCTGCATAAATAGTCGAGTCTATAGACCATATATCAGGCTGTACCCAATAGCGATCCCGAAAGACCTTATTAGGAGCATCCAAACGTCTAAGCCTCCAGGATATATCTCCTTGTATCGCTGCTCCCTCCGCATTTGTGATCGAAAATTCAGGCATTTTCAGATCAGCAAGGATCTGCTTATCATCGATTTCAATATCAAACTGAAAAGCATTTCGGCTAATACGTATCCCTTTGGTTTGTTCTTGTGATTCACCGGTAAGGTCGGTTACTACTACCGTTACAGTATAAAAATAAACAGGCTTTAAATCCGGTGCTATAGATGGATCAGGCTCGGCCAGAAAATTTAAATCGAATTGGCCTTCACTATTCGTTTTTCCTGTTCCGGAAGCTATTTGTACCGTTCTGTCTCGTCTTGAAAAATAGAAGCTCGACCTTCCCCATGCTCGGGGAATAATAACCGACCGCTCCACACGATAAGTAAAAGACTGATTATCCACTGTACTTCCGGCATAGGTACGGGCTTCTCCCGTGATGCGAACAACATCCTCCATCTGATAGGCCTTCAGTAGGGAGTCGAATGATACTGAAAACGTTGGTCTTTTATATTCTTCTACTCTAAAGTAATGCCTACCAGAACCATTTAATACTCGGATATGCATCTGCCCGTTTAAGCCAGCTGATGGGAGCTTAAATTGGCCGTTGAAAGTACCAAAAGCATTGGTTTTGAACGACTGGCGGTCAACTTCTTCGTAGTTGGTGTTATACAAAACCACAACGACTGAATCATTGGGGATAATCTGTGGTAGTTCATCATTCTTTTGCCGTAAGGCGATACCTTTAAAAAATAATGTTTGCCCTGGACGATAGATTGCTCTGTCTGTAAAAAAGGTTACCCGATCCTGTTGGTTCGTATTATTATTGTATCTGGAGGTATAAAATCGGTTGACACTATATAAAACATCATCATTATGTTGGAAACGAACTACAAATCGGTCGGATTCTTGCAATACCTGAGCAAAGCCATTTTCATCGGTCACAACACGTCCAATTCTTTTCCAGTTCAAGCGATCTTTAATCGGATACAGGTCCATATTTACATTCGCCAGAGGCAGGCCACTCATCCGGTCGAAAGCCACAAAGTCTTTACTTCCTTCTTTTTGCGTTCGAGAGAAAAACCCAATGCTGGAGACCTGAATAGGTAAAAAACCGGTCTGACGCATATCATCCATTGGGAAATCATCGCGAGCGGCAAATTGAACAATATACCGTCCGGGGCTTAAGCCTTCCGCCATTACTTCAGTTTGGTGTCGCTGAAAGTCATTAGTATTTGGCAAAGCATAAGACTCGGTTCGAATAATGTTCATCTCTGATAATGTCCGTTCTCGTACTTCACCATAGGAGCTTATAAAATTTTGATATTGTTTTTCTGTACATTCCCGCCACCGAACGTACAATGCTGGTGTATTTTTAAAGGTCACACCCATTAGTATCGATTCGCCAGGTATCAAAACTTCTTCCATTTGCATCGTTAACTCTGCATGTTGGATGGAACTGATTAAAGCACGACAACGACTGGCAGCATAAGTATTAGGGAATAGGTTGATGCATTCCTGCGCCAATTCTACTGCCTGAACAAAGGCATAGCGCCATCTTTCACCTGCTTGAGGATTGTAATTTTGACCTTGTCTCTGATAATGAGCTGCAAGTTGATAATAAATCATACCACTACCGGGCTGCCCATTAAAAGTATCAAGTAACGCCATTAGCGCTTTTTGATAGCGTTCGTCTGCATCGGATAAAGTTGACTGGGATCTCGCCAGGTCAAGACGTTTCAGATCCAGATCTAATCGGGACTCCAATTGGTTTCCCTGTGCTAGTCGCCAGCCTAGTAGGTCCTGATAAAGACGGATGGCTTGAGCCAGAGGGGTGAGATCATCCACATCTACCAACTGCGCTTGTATAAATTCGTTAGCCTCAGCAAACAGTGCGGTTTCTTTTAATAACGGGGCTGATCCTGACATACTTAAATAGCTTCGGCTATCCTGAAAATAATCAATAGCCCGATGTATCAGAAAATCGTAAAGGGTTGGTCTTAAGCCCTGAGTGGATTGTCCTGGGTCAATAATTTCAGGAAGCTGATCCAACCCCACTTCCCGAATACGAACTTTATCTGAAATGGATTTTAAATACAAAGAAGCGATGGTATCATCCAATTCCTTTATGCTCCAGGTAGCGACGTCAGTCGAAACGCCTGGAGTGGGAGTTCGATCTTTGGCTCTCCAGTATTGGCGATCACGAAAGAGCTTCAACAATTCAGCAGCAGCCGTTTGAATAATTGGTTTCGCTAAGCCTTTAGCTTCCTTCTCTTCAGCCAAAAGACTGTTCAGTGTAGTAATCTGTTCTTCCTCAGATAATGAACCATTGCATAACACCCAATACAAAGTAGCTTTGGTGTATAACCCTGGCTGGGTTTGCGGATCTAGAGTGGATCGCAACTGACCTATCCGTTCCTGAACGGACTGAATCAGCCCCTCATCCAACAACGAATCAATTTCTTTCCATTTATTTTTTGGAGCCGGGTCAGTCATAGTTGAATTGCGTTGCGCAGAAAGATGAGTGGTTACCGCTAAGGATAATATTAGCAAGTAGGCTAATAGTGGAATGGACCTCTTCATACGTTCATGTTTCAGTGTGATCAGTATCATCGACAGAACCTCTGTCAAATAAAGGATGATAAAATGCAGTGGATTACATAAAAGGTCCACAACATTTCCCAAGCAATTCTCAATCCAACGATTTACGCATAGGCATTATTGCTATACAATAAGCTAGGACCTTCATGATTTTATGTGAATCGGGAAATATCAACCTCTGAATCTAATGTACCAATTTTCAATATAAAATCGCGGAGGTGTTTTGCCCAATATGGCCCTAAGGAGGTTCCCTTGGTTCCTAGACCATTAAAAATAAACATGTTTTGCCATTTTGGATGTACGCCGAGAAAGGGTCTTCTATCGTTTACCGTTGGTTTTATAGCTGCTTTATGGTCCAATACTTCAAAAGGGATTTTGAGAATATCTGCAAGTCGATCTTGCAGGTACGTCCTTCCTTCTTGGGTAGGTAAATCATGGTCGTAGGTATTGGCATTAGTGGACCCGATCCAGTAGATGTCGTCCGACCAAGGCACAATAAAAATTCTTTGTTTCAGTATTTTGGGAAAGGATGCTCCCGGAATGCGTACCCATAAGGCTTGCCCTTTAGCCCCACCAAACGGTAAATCGGCAAAATAAGGATTTTGAGCCGCAGCGGCTCCTTCCGCAAAAATAATGCGTCGAGCTTGGCAGTTTTCGTACTGATATGTTTCGCTGGTTATTTCCAGATTTTGATATACAAAAGCCGTTTCTGAAATACGTCCCTCTTCTCGCAAACGATCACGGAAGGCCCGAATCAATCTTCCAATATGTACTTGCGCACTCCCTTGCACCTCCCCATACGAAAAAGGAGGAATAGTATGATCCGCATACGTCGATAGGTCGACCTGATCTAGCATATAAGGCGAATAGTTGGGATCCCCAGTACGTGCTATCCAGTCATTTTCTTCTCGGCGATTGAACAAACTGCGGATAATACCGTAATCGTAATAGATCTTGATCCCTAATTCCTTTTCCCACGCTGCATATACCTGTTGGGCTACAGGCAAGAGATCATCAAAACGCCACGACTTAACATACCTACGACCGGTAATGGGGTTCATTAGACCTGCAGCTACGGTACTGGATGCTCTTTCGTGCCCTGGATCAACGACATAAACATGCAGTCCTTTTTGTTGAAGCATCCAAGTGATCAACGTTCCTGCAAGGCCCTGCCCAACCACCAAAGCGTCATAAATCATAAGTCTTCGGTTTCTAACATTTGCTGCATTTTTTTTGGCATACCTGCAATTGTCATAGTATAGGAATGATCAATAAGTTCCCGAATGAAAGCATGTTCCAAACCCTCTTCCAAAAGAACCGTATTCCAGTGTTTTTTATTCATATGGTAACCTGGTAAAATACATGCATACGTTTCTCTGAGCATAACAGCTCTTTCCGGATCACATTTCAAATTACAACTGGCCTCCCCTCCATTTAGGCTTAACGTAGCGAACATTTTATCCAGTACCTTAAACACCAGTACCCCTTCCCCAAAAGGTAATCCTTCAGTAACTGCTTTTTTTGCTAAACAGTAAAGACGGAAAGATTCAATATCCATAGGTGTAGTCTTGTAGGTTAATCAAATTGTATTGAACATAAAGGCAGGTTTATGCATTTGTCTAATACACAAAGCGTATATACCATTCCGGTTGTAAGTTAAATATCCTTTGTAAATCAATACCCATTCATTACGTTCAGCCTACCCATACTTTACTGCACAGCCATGAAAAATGTGATAATTTTTCAGAAAAAATGATTCGATCTTTATTTCTTTTCATTTTTCTTAAATTAACTGCTCAAATTAATATGCCTTCAATTTATTACAGGCATTTTAAAAGGCTTCAATTGATAGTAATGTGGAATCTATAAAAAACATTATGGTTTGTCTGGATCTCACAGAGGCAGACAATATTCTACTGAAGTATGCTTCTTTTCTTTGCCATCATATTCCCAATTTGGAGCGGGTGGTAGTAGCACATAATATCAAATTTGACTATCCAGAAGAAGCGGAGCAGATACTCGACAACCTTAAGCAACCTCTGCCTGAGGTACTCCAAGATATTATTGAGGAAAAGGTAAAGCACCATCTCACTTCGCCCAATACAGTTAAACTCAAAATTGTAATTGAAGCGGATAGTTCAACTCCTCATGTGTTGGCTCGTGTTGCGCGAATCTGGGACAGTAATCTTATTTTAGTTGGCAGAAAAGGAGCGTACAATGGCCGAGGTATTACACCAGAGAAACTACTTCGCTTAGTCAAATTTGAAACTGGCTTACTCATGATTCCGGAAAATGTACATTTTGCCTTGCATCATATACTTTTTCCAACCGACTTCAGTGATAATGCCATGAATGCGTTGCATTTCGCACAAACCATTAGTAAGCATTTTGATGCGGATATACAAGGTCTACACGTTATGAGCATTCCAGCACATTATTTTCCT
>JABSSK010000257.1 GCA_013214265.1 Saprospiraceae bacterium
TTGGTATGGCTAATTTGGGAATTATAGGGATTGCTGAAAAAAATCTCTCTTAGTTGCTGTATTACCTTCTATCCGTTGGAATACATCAGGGTAATGACTCACCATCAAAGATTCAATGGTATCCATTGGTACATCCTTAAAATGTCCATATTCTTCGAGGTATTCCATAAAATTATTACCCTCTTTATCGAAAGCCTGAAACATAGAATCATGCTCCCCATCCCAATCCAGTGGAGGTACACCTAAGCGTTCGCAAAGCTGCCGGTTAAAAGCGGGGGTTGCTTTGATCCATTGGCTATTAAGATACACATCCACATAACCATGTGGCACCAATTCATCAGTCCCGAAGGCTTCTACTAGACGCTCCACAGCAATATGATTCTTTACCTTGGCTAAACACAGTCTAGCAGGAATGCCTACTGCCCGTAAACAGGCAATCATTAAAATAGCTTTGTCTAAGCAGTGCCCCTCGCTACGCTTTAGGATACCACTCGCCTGCATAGCGTTTGCTGACAGACTAATGTTATATGGATTGTATCTCCAGTTATCCCGAATAGCAAAGTAAATTCGAATGGCTCTTTGCTGGTCAGATACGGATCCTTCGGTAACTCTTTTCGCAAAAGCTACAATATCAGGATGATCAGAATTGATAAGGGTACCGCTTGCCAGATAAATCTCGTAATCACTCATAATGAACAGAATGCTTAATTAGCTTTTGCTTTAAATTTTTGAATTGCATCAATCGTAAAGTCCGAAAGTACCAACTGCCCACTGGCAGCAGCTCTTTCCTCCAGTAAAGTATCCCAATGCTCTGCACCTTCCCAAAAAACAGCCTTCAATTGCCGCATTGCTGCGGGGCTACTCGCTGCTAATTCACGCGCCAATTGATATACAGCCTCATCCAATTCTGGTGTGGAATCAAATATATCCGCATATAAGCCACGTTCGAATGCCCAAGAAGCCGACCGCCACTGAGTAGCGTGAATCGCCAACTGTTGCATACCCGATTTGCCCAGCTTTCGCTCAACGGCCGGCCCAACAACAAAAGGTCCAATTCCAATCGCAAGTTCACTAAGCTTAACCGAGGCGAAACGGGTCGCCAAACAATAATCAGTTGCTGAAGCCAAACCCACACCACCTCCAACTGCCTTCCCTTGGATCCGACCAATAATAAACTTTGGGCAGGTACGCATCGCATTAATTACCCGAGCAAAACCCATAAAAAAGCGTTTACCTGCCTGAAAATCAGAAATAGAAATTAATTCGTCAAAACTCGCTCCAGCACAAAATGTACGATCACCTTCACTTTGGAGTACTACGACTTTTACCGCATCATCCTGACCAACAGCAGTTATTGTTTCGGATAACTTACCCAATAAACGCCCCGGTAAAGAATTATGAGCCGGATGGAAAAAAGTAATCGTAGCTATGCCATCTGCAATAACTACATCAACAGAACCTAAAGTTGTTTTATCCTCCATAGTATTATCTTTTCTGGGGCTTTCACATAGGAAAAACGATACCACCACCCATTCAGTTGTACGCTTTGGCTTTTACCGAAAAATATATCAACCTATTCCCCGTTTCATTATGGCTCCGTATCGGAACCTACCACATTACTTTTGCACAACATTATTCTTGATCCAACATACGAACCATAGTCAGAATAGTAGCTATAGCAACTGTTTCACCTGTCTGATCATATACATCGACCAGCCACTTAACAATTCCTTTACGGATATCATCTTCGCTTTTCTTTTCCTGAGCCACCTTTTGCTTACAGGTTAAACGAACACCAATCGTAGTACCCGGATAAACCGGTTTGATAAATCGGCACTCTTCGAGACCGTAGTTCAGTAATACCGGACTTTTTCTTGCCTCCACGAACATACCAGCAGCTTTGGATAATATGTAATAACCATGCGCTACCCGCCCCTCGAAAATGGTGCCATCCAAGGACGTTTCATCAACGTGAGCATAGAAATGATCCCCACTGACATTCGCAAAATTTACAATATCAGCCTCCGTCACTGTATGCTTATGAGTCGTATAGGTATCACCGATGATCAACTCTTCAAAATGTCTACGGAACGGGTGAGGCTCACGCTCAGTCTGTTCAGCTCCATACTGGTAAACCTGTGTTACCGACGTTAGCATGGTAGGATGCCCCTGTACAGCGGTACGCTGCAAATAGTGATGAATACTACGAATACCCCCCAACTCTTCTCCTCCACCCGCACGGCCAGGGCCTCCATGGGATAGTAACGGCATGGGCGAACCATGTCCGGTACTTTCAGGGGCACTCTCTTCATTCAAAATAAGAATACGACCATGATACGAAGCAGCTTCTAAAACATATTCTGTGGCAGTAGCTCTATCCGCAGTTGCGATCGTACTTACTAAGGAACCCTTCCCTCGGTTTGCCAGTGTAATCGCCTCCCCTAAATCAGCATAGGGCATTAGTGTACTTACCGGGCCAAAGGCCTCCACATCATGGGATGCACTCTTAACAAAAGGCCGATCATTAACCATTAAAACTGGTGATAAGAATGCTCCCTTATCCGGATCCGCACCCACTAGTTCTACCCGATCAGGGTCACCAAAAACAATAGGCGTATCCTGAGCCAAATTTTTGATTCGACGACGAACTTCTTCCTCCTGTTTCTTACTCACCAGAGCTCCCATCCGTACACCTTCTGTTTGTGGGTCACCAATAACTGTTTTTTTCAATTGAGCTGATAACGCCAATTGTACATCCTCCAGGAAATACTCAGGAACAATAATCCTTCGGATTGCTGTACATTTCTGACCTGCCTTCACCGTCATTTCTCTTCTAACCTCCTTTATGAATAAATCAAAAGTAGGCGTACCAGGTGCAGCATCGGGCGCCAAAATAGCAGCATTTAAGCTGTCGGCCTCCATGTTGAATGGTACGGCATGCTCTACAATGGCAGGGTGGCCTTTCAGCTTACGACCCGTTGCTGCCGAGCCCGTAAAGGTGACGACATCCTGCTCCATTAAGGGGTCAAGAATACCGTGCCCTTGTCCACAAATTAATTGAATGGCTCCAGCCGGAATAATACCAGATTGAATAATATCACGAACCACCACTTCGGTCAGAAAAGAAGTTACTTCCGAAGGCTTAATAATGGCAGGCATACCTGCCAACAGATTGACCGACAGCTTTTCCAGCATCCCCCATATCGGGAAATTAAATGCATTGATGTGAACCGCAACGCCTTTTTTAGGAACCATTACATGCTGCCCAATAAACGATCCTGATTTGGAAAGGCCAACAGTATCGCCATCGATATAAAAAGAGGTGTCGGGCATATTGCGACGTAAGGAACCATAAGCAAACAAAGTACCAATCCCACCGTCAATATCAATCCAGCTGTCTGTTTTGGTAGCCCCTGTCCGATAAGATAAAGGGTAATACTTCTTGCGAATACCTTGGAGATGCATAGCCAGCTTCTTCAGCATAAGGCCACGCTGATAAAAGGTCATCCTGCGAAGATTTGCCCCACCTACTGCCCGTGCATAGTGCATCATCGAGGCATAATCAACACCTTCACTCCCACAAGTAGCAATAAGTTCACCAGAAACAGCATCGTACTGCGGTGTACCTTCACCGGCGTGTGGTACCCATTTACCTTCAATTAGATTATGTAGATTCATTGACATGTGGTTTTATCTGGAAAACATGCAAACGCGAAGATACGAATGAATGTTCGTTAGCAAAAATACGAAATCCTTAGAGAACAAAGAATCTTCGGATATGAATTGCCCCTTCAGAAAATTATACGCCCGTAGTATAAATAAAATGCGGGTACAGAATCGATGTTCTGTACCCGTCATATATTCACCTAACTAGTACTTATTCTTTCTTTACTCGTTTTACATTGTCATCGGGCATTCGGTCAATCAGATAGTAAAACGGATCAACGCCCACTTCATAAGGTTCTTCCGATAAGGTGATACGGAACGATGTATTATTCTGAGTAATTTTATGCCGCTTCCAGTACAATACTTCACCACGCCTCTGGCCATCTTTGGGTTTAGCAAAGACCGCTACATCCAGAAAATCATTAACTGGCACTTCATTTTCTAACCCAAGTGAATCCGCTCTGTACTTCGCAGCATACACAGGTATGCTTAGTTCGTAGGTACCCGTATCCGTTTCGGTAAAAGTAGGGTCGAGTATCCGATTATCAAAGAGCGTAATGTTTTCGAACATATCCTCAATTAGATACTGTAAGCTATCGGGTGTACGCTTTTTCAGGTTGTCGACTAAATTATGGGACGTAGGGTAAGGTGGAGGCGCATAGGCAAAGGAATCTACTAATTCCCTCAAAGCCCCATTCACCTGATCTTCACCTATCATCTCTTTTAAGTAATACATAATTGTACTTCCTTTCCGGTAGTGAATATAGCCCTGAGAAGCATATACTTCTTGTAGTGGTTTTTCGCGTTCTGTTTCTGTTCCGCGCTGTGACAAATAAGCATCCATTTCATACTTCAAGAACCGCTCCATTTTATCTCGACCATACTCCTTCTCCATCACCATTAAAGCTGAGTATTGGGCTAAGGTTTCAGATAGTAAGGTTGCGCCTTGCATACGTGCTCCAATCACCTGATGTGCCCACCATTGATGGGCCATTTCGTGCGCCACCACATAAAAAACCATATCGATATCTTCGGTTGCCGTGTCAATATCAGCAATAAAACCTATACCCTCTGAATAAGGCATTGTACCTGGGAATGCTTGTGCAAAACTAGCGTATCGGGGAAATTCAATTATACGTGCTTGTCGGTGTTGATAAGGTCCAAAAGAAGCCGAGAAATAACTGAGGGATCGACGCATACTGCGCAACATATTTTCCACATTATAGTCATGCTCCTTTTGATAATACACTTCCAGATCAACATCGTTCCATTTCTCCCGTTCCACCTGAAAATCGGCAGAGATAAAAGAGCAAAATGGAATGGAAGGGTGGTCGACTTTGTAACGAAAATATCGGCGGCCATTCTCTTCCCATTCATCGATTAATGATCCGGGTGCTACTGCAATTTGATCCGGTGAAGTACTCATTATCGTTTCCAACGATGACCAATCCGCATGGGCACCAATATAATTCATCATGCAATGCTCGGAGCATTCATGCTCCAAGGGGGGCATCAATTCCTTTGGTGGAAGATCAAACTTTTTGCGGAAACGCTTCTGAGAAATTTCTTTATCGGGTAGATACCCCATTGACGGTGTAACCAACCCATTATTGAAAAAAGATCCATTATCTACGATTTGCGTAAAGGAGACCTCATTCTCAAAACCTTTGTTAGTCAATGTCATCCTGTACTTCATCTGGGTCGAATCACCAGGAGCTAAAGCAGGCTTAAAAACATAGAAAACCATACGGTGGGTCTCATCCTCTTTGACTTGCTGAGCTCCGTCCACTTCAACTTCAAATTCCCCTTTGCGATTGAGATTCAGGATTAAGGTATCAATAGGTTCCTGATCATAATTCTCAAGTTTCATCGTCCCCCGAACTTCTAGATCCCTTGTTTCGGGATACAGATCAATTTCATACACGATATCCGTTACTTTGGGCTGTGGCTTGCCATGCAGATATCGATATGTCTTTTCGTATTCAGCTGCAAGCTTTCTGCTCTTTTTGGGGGTGGCATAATCATTTAGTATCTCGGTATTGTAAAAAACAAAAGCAGCTACGGCTATCCATAAGCCTGTAAAAGCAAAGAAAGTAACCTGACCTCCCCGGAAGCGCCGTGCCGCTATTGCCCGCCGAACTTTCCAAATGGTATCACGGCCTCGTACCCAGAAGAATATCATGATCGTCACCAGAATGAGCGAAAACAATAACCAATACACATTAAACCAAACAAGGCCGGGTACAAAGGGGCCAAAACCATTCATATCAGAGTACGTGTAGCTAGGTGTATCCCCAAAAGCAACCATATTGGAGACAATATCCAGTGGAACCCAAATGAACGTCTGAATAATCAAAAATACAGCTACCACAAAAAATGCTAGGTACTTGTTATTGACTAGCGTATGAATCATCATAGATATGATACCAACAAACAGAAAGGCCATCACATCAATAACTAAGAATTCTTTTATGTACAAGCCTAATTGGAACCGTGAGTATCCCATGACTACTTGTGTACCAATACCCGTAAGGATGCAGATAAGTTGAAGAGTAACAATAATGCTGACTAAAGCCAGTATTTTTGACCATACAGGTACCCAGTTTGGGTATGGTAGGCTATTATAAATTTCATTCACTTTAGCGTCCCGCTCTTTCCAAATCAGGGCACCCGAATAAAATATGAGTATCCCTACAGTAGAAATGTACATCGTGCCTTTAATCGTTCCAATCACACGATACGTTACCGGATAGAGATCCAATCCGTAAAAAGAAGATGCAATTCCACTTAAGCCGCCTAGCATATTCAGGACACCAAAAAGCAGAATCACTATAAAGGGTGTGCTTTTCAATACGCCAATGGTATCCACCCGAGCCTGTTGAAACATTTGACGCCCGTAAGTTGACCTATTACTAAAAATATGGACGGATGGTAAAGTAACCTTAGGATTGGATTGGGCTACAACCGTTTTTTCTTTTTTCTTAGACCGTAATTTTTTGGTTCGTGGGGTAAATGAGAAACGCCAGAAGGTTACTGCTAAT
>JABSSK010000258.1 GCA_013214265.1 Saprospiraceae bacterium
CAATGTCTTTTGGCTAGGAGACTGGTGGAGCGGGGCGTTAAGTTTATTGAATTAACCATACCCCGAAATAAGCACGACCGTTGGGATCAGCATTCCAACCTAAAGGAAGGCCACGAAGATAATGCCCATGCGATAGATCAACCCATTGCTGGTCTGATAAAAGACCTGAAGTCCAGAGGTTTGTTGGAAAGTACCCTGCTCGTTTTTGCCGGTGAGTTTGGTCGTACGCCCTTTTCCCAAGGTAAGAATGGCCGGGATCATAACCCTTCAGCATTCAGTATTTGGCTTGCTGGTGCGGGCGTTAAGGGAGGTACGGTTTATGGTAAAACCGATGCGTACGGCTACCGGGTAATTGAGAATAAAACGACTATCCACGACCTACACGCCACGATGCTACACCTGATGGGTATTGACCACATCCAGTTGACCTATCCATTTGGTGGACGTGATATCCGACTAACGGATGTACATGGTCATGTGATTCACGATATTTTAGCTTAAGAAGATAGAAATGATATTGATCCAATCCGATCTATGGCTGTTTTTTGGTCGCTTTCATTCTTTGGTAGTGCACCTACCCATTGGCTTTTTCCTGTTGGGAAGTATCTTCTTCTTTTTGAGTAAAAGGGCGTCATGGCATTTCCTGAAAAAGGCGCTGCCGATCAGTTTCTTGTTGGCAACAATTGGTGCGATTCTAGCTGCCGTTTTGGGTTGGTTGTTGGCGGCCAAAGAAGGGTATAATGGCGGGACTTTGTTTTGGCACCGCAGCCTAGGGATTGCTACCGCTGTGATGTCAGGGCTTCTCTATTTACATTTTTCCGGTCGATTTCACCAGGGAAAGAATCTATCTGATTGGGGCCTGCTGCTAGGAATTACACTCTTGACGTTGACGGGTCATTTGGGTGGACAACTAACCCACGGTTCGACCTATTTATTGGACTACGCCCCACCCCTAATCAAAAAGATCTTTCCTAGGAAGCATGTACAAGAACAGGCTATAGCTTTTCCGATGAATCCGGATTCGATCTATTTATTCGAGCATTTGATCCGTCCAGTTCTTGATCAGAAATGTGTGCGTTGTCACCACACGGATCAAGCCAGGGGTGGACTGAACTTGCAGACCAAGGAAGGATTATTAGCCGGCGGAAATAGCGGAGATGTTCTGGAAGCTAAACCCCAACAAGGGAGTACACTGCTCCATCGCGTTACCTTGGAGTCAAACCATGTAAAGTACATGCCTCCCCAAGGTCTTCCTATGAGCTACGCTGAAGTCCGGCTGTTGGAGTACTGGATCGACCACGGTTATTCCTTCCGACAAACGATTGCGGATAAGGGTCTGCCATCGGATATCCTGGATTTGATCAAAAAAGAATATGGCCTGTCTAATAAGAGAAGATCTTATGTCGAGGTACATCAGGTATCAGCAGCCGATCCATCCATAATACATGCATTAGAAGCCGATGGATTTACCATCAAAAAGCTATCAAAGACTAGTAACTTTCTGGAGGTGATCTATCGAGATTCCATCGATTGTGGTTTACTTCAACATTTGATCCCCATCAAAGATCAAATGGCCTGGCTAAACCTGAGTCGGACCGGACTCACTAGTACCTGTTTAGTGCATGTACAGGACTTCACCAGCCTAACCCGCTTGCAGCTCGCTCAGAATCCGGTTGATAATGGGGGCTTAATTTTTTTGAAAGACCTACACTATCTGGAATCCCTCAATCTATTTCAGACCAATATTGATGAGGAAGGCCTTTCGTATTTGGAAGGGTTGGAGGCCTTACAGTATCTCTACCTCGGGGAAACTAATATCGATTCCTTAAAACGGGACGAGATAAAGACTCAGTTCCCCAACATCCAGATCACCTTAAATTGAACGCGACGTGCAGGTGTGATCAGGCAGGGTAGCATAAGAGTGTTATAAAATATGAGCCATTGCATTTTAATTTCTTCTTTTGTTAATATTTAAAAACAACAGCGACTTGAGTGAATACCCAAGCCGCCATTAGTTTATACATTGCTGTAATGTGTTCTTACACTACTTCAGTAATTAAATCCGCTTTCCTTTTTCTAACCTTTTCCAGTTTAACCAGCCAGTCATTTTCAGTGTCTCTGTATCCCAATGGAAGCATAACACAGCTTCTCAACCCTTTTTATAGTAAGTTCAAGATTATATATAATACATTATTATCAAAACCTACCAATGGTGTAGCGTAAACTTCTTCAAAAGCTGCAGCGGTAATCGCTTGTGAAAATGCAATGTAAGCTTGTTTGGAGGTATGATTGAAATTTACCTCCGGGTCTCTTGGCGGATAACTTCTTAGAAGCGACTGTCGGTAATTTTCCCAACCTTCATTTTTAAATCCTCTAACCTCATTAACTAGGTCGAACATCTTGTTTATCCGCTCTTCCGTATATGTATCCCAAGCGGCAAAAACCAATAAGTGAGAACAGTCAGAAACTACAGATTGGTTGAATGCGATGGATTGGATGCTATCCTTTACCTCTTGGTTGGTGATCACGTAAACTTCAAAAGGTTGTAACCCACTAGAGGTTGGAGCAAGGGATATTGCTTCTATGATATTATCCATCTTTGTTTGAGGTATCACTTGACGATTCATTGCTTTGGCTGCATAACGCCAATTTAGCTTATCTATTAGTTCCATTTTTTAGTTTAATTCCTTTAATAATGTTTCGGCTGCTAGTTTGCCCAGTTCGTTTGCTGCTAGCGGGCTAGAACCGGTATTTAGCTTTCGGTCAACGCACACCGTTTTATCCATTTTAGTATTCATCAAATTAACACCCAGGCTCTTTAAGGTTTCACTTAAACCATAGGGCATTTTGCCCGGTAGATAGCCAAATATTGGTGTTTTATTGTCCACTGAATCGGGAAATACAGCCATATTGTATCCTGTGTATAAAAATGCTTTGTTACCCAGGGTAGTTGATAAAAATGCGCCAGGTCCATGGCAAAGGCTGATGGTAAATAAATCGTTTTGATCAGCCCATCGGAGTATTTTTCCAACATTTTCATCCTCGGGAATTCCAATCATGGCTCCATGGCCACCAGGTACGAAAATAGCAGCGTACGAGTCGGGATGGTCAAAAGAGGAATCAATAAAGTCCAAGAGATTTAGCGGTTTCTCAAAATTCGCTTTAAGCTCGTTATAGATGGCTCTAACATGTTCATCTTTTTCAGGAAAAGCCCACATTTCCAGAGCTACTGGCTTTCCGGTTGGCGTTGCAATTTCAAATTCGAAGCCGGCATGCTTAAGGTGGAGCATCGGTAAAAAAACTTCCACAGGATGATTTCCGGTAGAAAAGTATTTACCATTTTTCATTTTTAGATTCTTGTTTTCAGTACATATTACGAGAATCTTTGACTTTTTTCCTTCATATTTTTGATAAGGGATATTTTCAAAATCTGTTTGATCAGATACACCCATTTTTAATGCCATCTTAGATGGACTGTACGACCCATCTGATTCTAATTTAGGAGCAAAACCCAATATCTTTCTTAGCATAACTTTTGTGTTTTTTCGACATCAAAAGTAAATGGGTTTTCTTTATTAAAAATTACCATATGGTAATAAATCTACATCTTAGCTTTTTCTGCTCGCACTCGACTCAGACTTTGTTGCGTTATGCCGAGATATGATGCAATATGGTAATTGGGGACGTGTTGTTCAATATTAGGGTATTGTTCAAGAAAGAGATTGTACCTCTCTAATGCTGATAATTGCAATTGATTCAAGATTCTTTTATGTAAGCTGACGACATGCCGCTCTAGGTTTTTTCTTTGAAACAATTCAAATTCCGGGAATTTAAGGTAAATCTGCGCTAGCTTTTGAAAATTGAATTCAATAACCACGGAATCCGTTATGGATTGAACTGTAAGTGAAGCAGGCTCGTGATTATATATGGCTATAAAATCACTTATCCACCAATCTGTAACGGCAAACTGCAATGTATGCTCCTTACCTTCTTTATCAACACAAAACGATCGAAGGCTGCCTTGGGTAACAAAAAAAGTCTTGTTTACCATTTGACCTTGTCGAATTAAAATCTCTCCTTTCGATACCTTTTTCTCTTTAGATATGGAGTAAATATACTCCTCTGCTTCTGAGGTGAGTATAATCGAGTTTCTTATTTTTTGGATTAAGGTCTGCAAGGGTCTTTTTCTTATGATCTACAATTTGTGTGAAGATTGGTTTAATAATATTTAATTTTCATTTCAGACAATTTTGACTTTCCAATTCAAAACAAAAAAATTTCTCTTATCCATTGGCAGTCTTGTTGTGCCTACTATATTTCAATCCCAATTTTCCAAAAGTCGTTGCGTAGGTATGTTCTCTTGAGATACAATTCCCTCCATTTCTTATAGTCCGTATTTACCAATTATTCTTCTGTTTTTGTTGCAATTAATGGGTAATTTGAATATCCAAGGATATGCTATTTCGGGTGTGTTTTCCGCTGGATATACTTTTCGATAGAAATTATTTTTTATGAGACACATTATTACCCATAGGTCTTATTCCATTAGTTTAAATATTTTATTTATAAATTGATATACATTAAAAATCGGGGTAGCTTGACTTATTGAATATGAAATGACAGTTTTTGTTTCGGGACAGTACCCAACATAGGTTCCATAAAACCCATAATGCCCAAAGTAAGTGTTCCCATTATATTCTGATTCATAAATTCCTAATCCATATCGGTTTTCTTGCTCATTGGTAAACTTAACATCAACCATTCTCTTCAATGATCTTTCATTAATTAGTTGCAAATTGAATAATGAAGTAATGAATGTCGCCAAGTCTTTATTGGTTGAAACCAAACCGCCGCCCGACCAGTCAAAAGAGGTATTAATTTTCGTGAAATTTATATTACCTACATATTGGTTAATCAGACTGGTTTGTTGTTGTGGCTCGTAGAACTCAAAAAAAGTATCTGACATTTCTAATGGAGTCAGTATCCTTCTTCTAATGGATTCTGATAAGGTGACTTGCTCGATTTGTTCAATAATCAAACCTAAGAGTACATAATTCATGTCCGAATAGTACCAGCCCTTACTAGGTTTAAAATGAGGATTTTTGTTTAGTTCAAATTGATAGTACAGCTCAACTACTGCCCTTGGCGAGAATTGTCTCGTAGGGTTTTCTAATAATAGGCTAAAAAACCTTTGCTCTCTATCCGAAAAGATATCTGCTAATCCGGAACGATGAGCAAGAAGCTGCTCGATTGTAATTTCCTTAGCATAACGCTTTTTTTTGTATATGTGGAGATCATTAAAATGAAGGTAGTCTATATTTTTGAGGTGATGGAATGCTTTATCATTCAAATTAAGTTTACCTTCTTCAGCTAGTTGAAGGATGATTGTTGCCACAAAGAGTTTTGTGCTACTTGCTATTCTGAACGGATCATTTTTAGAAGCGTTTTGTAAGCCTTGATCTAGTTTTCCAAATCCTTTGTTATAAATATTATTATCAACTAAATCTTCTACATATAATAAAATACTATGAACCGGATTTTCAGATTCATGGTTAATATTGGATTTTATAAATGAGTCTACCGAAACATTTTGTCCAAAAGAAATAAAAGGAGTAAGAAAAATTAAACACATGCAAAACTTCATAAGCATTTAAATGGTCTGTAATATCTTAGTATAAGGTGTACAAATGAGGTTATGAGTTATGGTTGGTAATAGTTGATTACTTACGCATTAACTTCTTTAAAGTAGCTTTTTTAAGTCCTTTATTTAATTTTAAATAGCTTCGGTCATTATCATTATCGTACATTAATTGAAATTCAAAATAATTTATGTGTTCAGCGATTGCAAGTGATAAAAAGAGGATAGTACCTATGATGTCAGCAATACCTTGGAAATGGTATCTCATAATTGCATAAAGGGCAATCAATAGTAATGTAAAATTGAAGTACTTTAATATTTTAAAGTGCTGGATGAAATTTAGCTTTTTCTTTTGACTTACTACTCGGTGCATACAGAACCAAAAATAGGATCCTTCAAGGAGTAGTATGCCATTCAAAATCATCATGGTACCTGAAATATAGCCAACATCTTGTTTAAGCATAAAGCAGATAAACAAGAAAGAAAAAGGTAGAAGGAAGATGTTTATAAACTCTAAGGTATAAAGCATCCTTAACCTTTTTAATAATCTTTTTTTCATCCTCAATAAATATATACCTGTGATGGGTTTATTTCAAATTTTACCATTATCGCTCTAATATATGCGTAGTGGTTGTTTTTACGCGCTAACTTTTCTGTTTTATCGATCTATATTGTTTTTCTATTTAGGGTAAGTATGTATACATAAGTATTTCTGGATGGATCTACCCAAAATATCGAGGGCATAGCATGAGATATATTATCAGGTTTTTTAATTTTTAATTTTACTTTTAATGAAGTCTGCTAAGATAACTAAATTAGGTGCTCTAAAATATTCTCCATGACCACATGGCAATATTTTAAAATCAATAGGTTTTATGAAATAATTATCGAAACTTTCATGGTTATACCCATGTTGGCTAAAGGGGTTAAAAAGGCTGCTTTCGCCAAATATGAAACTAATCGGTAAGTCTATAGGATTAGTTATAAATTGATTGTATATCTCACCAGTTTGATGATGAACAAGGCCTTCTAAGAGAAATAGTCGCTTTACTTTTTTACCCTTTGC
>JABSSK010000259.1 GCA_013214265.1 Saprospiraceae bacterium
CCTTTTGTTCGGTCATGGTTTGTTCCAATTGCGCATTGGTTTCCTCTAGGTTCTTAACCTGAGACTGCGTCTCAGCCAAAGCTGCATCAGTGGCTTCTTTGCTAGCTAACAGCTCATCGTATTTCTTTTTGGAAACACAAGACTGCAAGGAGCCGAGGACAAGAACTACTACAAGTACGTTGAGAATCAGACTCATGTTCTTCAAAGTTTAAATAGGTGAATTGATATTATTGTGATTCTTAGTAGTCGGTAAAACAGGTATGTTTGGGATAGATAAAACCTGATAGCTTAAGGTTTTCCTCTTTGCAAATCAATGCATATTTTTTGAATTAAGCAAAGATACACCCAATTTTATTAGGGGTTTTACTCACCAAAGCACCTTATTTTATTAGGCTATTGTACTTTTCCCTTTTTAGTACCCTTCTAGGGAATGTCGTTTATAGGTGAAGAAGCAAAAATTTGTGCTTCCGTATAAAAGCACTATTTTCGCAGATGCTTTCAAGTAAAGCAGGCTTTTATATAAGCAAAACAATCTTATTAACAGACCATAATATTGATGAAATACGAAATTACGGAGGAAGAGGGGTTCAGGTTTATTGAAACAAAAGGTGGATCAGAAAACCTGGTTCTTTTACACGGCCTTTTTGGTGCGCTTAGTAATTTTCAAGGCATCATTGAACACTTTTCTACTTCTTATAATGTGGTTGTACCACTTTTACCCATATTTGAATTACCCATCCGTAAAGTTTCTGTCTCAGGATTTGTAGATCATGTTGCACGATTCGTTGAATACAGGGGACTGGATAAAATTCATGTGCTGGGAAATTCACTTGGAGGTCATATTGCATTACTTTATGTTCTTGCATATCCTGAAAAAGTGGGTTCTGTAATTCTTACGGGAAGTTCAGGTTTGTTCGAAAGTGCAATGGGCACAAGCTTCCCTAAGCGTGGAGACTACGATTTTATTAAAAATAAAACAGAAGCTACATTCTTTAATCCTGAAGTCGCTTCGAAAGCACTAGTGGATGAAGTATATGATATTGTTAATGACCGCAACAAAGCGATTCGAATAGTTGCTACTGCAAAATCAGCTGTGCGTCATAACCTGAGCGATAAATTGCATCAGGTGAAAGCGCCAACTTTGCTAGTTTGGGGTAAGGAGGATACGGTTACGCCTGCTTTTGTAGGTGAAAAATTTCACGAGCTTATCGACAATTCAAAGCTTCTTTTTGTGGAAGAGTGCGGGCATGCACCAATGATGGAGCATCCTGAAATTTTCAACAAACATCTCGAAGATTTTCTGTCGGAAGTAACGGCCAAAGAGGTTAGCTAAGATTTTAAAAGACTTACTTTTATAAAGAATAAGGGAGAATGCACAATAGTGCATCCTCCTTTTGTATATTTATTACTCAGACCAGTAAGGTCGTGTAATGACTATGAGATTAACTTTTTCCATTTTCCTGTTTTTAGGTGCATTGTTTTTTTCAGCTTGTTCAACCCCTAAGGCAAAAAATGATTCCTCAGTATATATGGTTGAACTCCGCAACTTGGACACGCTGGAAGTGATAGCTCCATCAGGTAGTCCTTTGGGTTGGGTGTCCAATGTAAAAGCTTCCTCTTATCGTGGCACGCCACAACGCACAATCGATATTCTCCACTTGGAACTACATCTCTCATTTGCATGGGAGTCAGAACAAGTTTCTGGTAGGGCCATCTTACATACTACGCCTTATTTTGAGCCATTAGATACCGTTAGATTAGATGCCAAACAAATACAGGTTGATTCCGTATGGATCAATGGGATACCTTGTTGGTCTTTTTATACTACAACAGATCACTTAGTGATACCACTGAATCAAATGGCTGTATCTAATGATACCCTTATCTTCGAAATTACCTACCAAGCGCAACCTGCTAAAAATGGGGGAAGTAATGCCATCCGTTCTAACCAGGGGATGTTCTTTATAAACCCTACAGGTAGTGAAATAGGTAAGCCTCAGCAAATATGGACACAAGGAGAAACGAATTGGAATTCAAAATGGATTCCAATGATTGATGAGCCAAACGAACGATTTACACAGGATATTTTCCTTAGGGTTGAACCGCATTTTACTACCCTATCTAATGGCGAATTAGTAAGTCAAATCAAAGATGATGGGATGCGGGTAGATCATTGGCAACTGAGACAACCTCATGCACCTTATTTGATTATGATTGCTGTCGGAGAGTGGGCTGTAGTGGAAGATCAATGGGAGGATTTACCTATGGCTTATTATGTGGATGAGGCTTACAGGGAGGACGCAAAATCCATTTTTGCACATTCCAAAGAAATGCTCTCT
Source organism: Saprospiraceae bacterium (assembly GCA_013214265.1). Classification (GTDB taxonomy): domain Bacteria; phylum Bacteroidota; class Bacteroidia; order Chitinophagales; family Saprospiraceae; genus DT-110. The sequence continues at coordinate 2,340 of JABSSK010000259.1, forward strand.
TTTTTTTCAAATCGTTTAGGGGTACCTTTTCCATGGCCTTCATATCGGCAGTTAGTGGCACGCGACTTCGTGTCCGGAGCAATGGAGAACACCACCGCGGTTGTATACGGTGATTTTGTGCAGCAACACAAGCAAGAACTTATCGATCAGCATAACGACGCTATCGTTGCTCATGAGCTTATGCATCATTGGTTTGGTAATCTTGTCACTTGTGAAAATTGGGCGAACCTAGTGTTGAATGAAGGCTTCGCAACCTATGCAGAGTATTTATGGTTTGAACATTTTTATGGTATAGACGAAGCGAGTTATCATCTCTATGGAGAACAACAGGGCTATCTAGGAGGGTTTACGTACCACCCTTTAGTGCATTACCAATATGCAGAGGCTGAGGATATGTTTGACACTCACTCTTATAATAAGGGAGCCTTGGTGTTGCATATGATGAGAAAAGAACTAGGTGATAAGGCCTTTTTTGCAAGTTTACAGCATTACCTGAAAAAGCATGCTTTTGGAGCAGTAGAAATTGAGCACTTACGACAATCATTTGAAGACATTACAGGGAAAGACCTAAAGCCGTTTTTTGATCAATGGTTTTTGTCATCAGGACATCCGCAACTAAACATAACACATACCTATCAGCAGGATTCAGGCTGGGTCGAGGTGCTGGTTGAGCAAATACAGAATGTAGGTACGATCCCAAAAATCTTTACTTTTCCGATGGAAATAGCAATTTTTTTTGGAAGTAAAGAAAAACGATTCACCTTTGATATTTTTAAGCGCAAGCAAAGTATCAAGATTTTGGTTGCCGAAGAACCCGATTTAATATTACCAGATCCTGACCGCAAAACAGTAGCAGAAATAAACTATGTGGAACCCACCGACTTCCAAGTTGCTAGGTTTTTCCTGTCCAAGAATGTCATTCATCGTTTGGAGGCACTCCATTTTCTCATTGATAATCACGATACCAAGACGGATGAAGTCTTGCAGAAGGCAATCGAGGATCCCTTCTGGGCAATCCGAGCTAGAGCAGCAGAAGAAATAAATGTGATAGATCATGTGGAGATTCTTAAAAAATTGGCTAAATCAGACCCACATTCGAGTGTGCGTACTGAAGCTATGTTGCGCCTTTCGGAAGCAAAAATCCCCAACCTAGAAGAGCTATCTATTTCTATACTTCATCATGATTCTGTATTTATGGTCATGGGGGCGGCACTAGAGATACTGGCAAATTGCAATCCAAGTCTCGCATTAGATTTTGCCAGTAAGCTTGAGGATTCCCCAGGTGATGATCTTATTTTATCGATCGCGCATATTTATATGCGTAGTAAAAATCCAGAATACCTTAGCTTTTTTGAACAAAAAGAAAACCAAATGGAGCGTGAGGTTGCTTTCTTCTTCTTTGATTATTATCAAAAACTAGCTCAATACGCCGGAAAGCAACTTGCCGAACGCAGCTTGGAACGAATATTCTCAATAGCGACGAATCAAAGTCAACCCCTTTACAGACGTTATGCAGCAACGCATGCCATAAATGAATGGAAGAATAATGTCCAAGCTGATGCTAATTTGGCACAGGACGAAATGGAAAGGCAAGAAAAACAGCTATTTGCTGATTATCTTAGACAAAAACTTGTAGTCATTTTAGAAGTGGAAACAGAAGCGCGATTAAGGGCAAATTATAAGCGCCTCACCGACATCCTTCCCCAACGCGACTAAATACTTAAAGACAATAAGCACTAAATTGTAAGAGTTGGTATTTTTGTCTGCCATTTTCCTTGATAATCAAAAGGATTGTCGATATTAACAAATATCAGACAAGCCGGAGCATCCCACCTGTTAATTTTATGCAAAGAGTAAGGTTTTTCTTGCCTTCTAATACATCTTTTTAGCGGGTTGCACAGTTATATACGAACGAATCGGAATCACAAAAACTATGGCAAGGAAGGATAATTATCAGCTGCTTATAGAAAAGCTAGACCAATTTATTAGGAAGTACTACATTAATCAATTACTCAGGGGCCTTCTGTACTCCATCGGATTAGTGCTTTTTCTGTTCTTAACGGTGAATGTGCTGGAACATCTCTATTACTTTAACCAAGCTGTTCGAAAAACACTTTTTTATTCCTTTTTGGCAATAAGCATTTTTGCTTTTGGTGGATGGGTGATAATGCCTGCATTGCGCTATTTTCGATTGGGTCCGGTTATTAGCCATGAAAAAGCTGCACAAATCATTGGACAGCACTTTCAATTAGTTAAAGACAAATTACTTAATATACTGCAGCTAAAGGAGCAGTCAGAATCACAGGCTAATAAGGCACTCATACTGGCAAGTATAAATCGTAAATCTGATCAAATTAGACCAGTTCCATTTCAGGCTGCCATTGACTTAACGCAAAATCGAAAATATTTGCGTTATGCCCTTCCTCCTTTATTGATTTTACTCATTTTACTATGGGCGGCACCAAGTGTAATTAAAGACAGTACCCGCCGCTTGATCAATAATAATACTGACTTTGAACGTCCCGCACCTTTTCAGTTTATCCTAACTGAAGAAAACCCGCAGGTCGTTCAATATCAGGATTACGCGCTACAAGTGGATATACAAGGTGAGCAACTCCCTAATGAAGCCTTTATCGAGGTTGACGGTGCGCAGTATAGACTTTCACAGGAAGATCCAAACACTTTTACCTATCGTTTTAGTAACGTTCAGGAAGATCTGGAATTTCGACTATTTTCTGCAGGCGTTTCTTCCAAGCGTTTTACACTGGAGGTCCTACAAAAACCAAATATCATTGGATTTGATGTAAATCTGAATTTTCCTAAATATACCAAACGCAAAGATGAAGAGCTGCGAAATATTGGCGACCTAGTTGTTCCAGAGGGTACCACTATAAATTGGGTGTTCCAAGCTGAAAATACGGACGATATTCGAATACGCTTTAATAGCGTAGGTGAAGTTCAAAACGCCAATCGTTTTTCAAATGAGCTTTTTACATTTAAAGCTCTCGCAAAAAATGATGATTCTTATAAAGTTTTTGTGTCCAATACGGTTCTACCTAACGCAGATTCGATTCGGTACGCATTGTCTATCATTCCTGATTATTATCCAGAGATTTCTGTAGAGGCTATTATCGATAGCTCAGATAATAAGTTGGTTTATTTTGTTGGAGAGGCTTCAGATGATTACGGACTGCGATCCCTGAGTTTCAATTATCAAATTAGTAAGGAAGATGGAAGTGAAGGGGATGTACAAACGGAACGCATCCTTGAACCCCTTACCAGTCAAGTTCAATATGATTATTTGTTCGATCTGAATACTATCCCCTTGGAGCCAGGTGATCAGGTAACCTATTACTTTGAAGTATATGATAATGACGGTGTTAATGGTAGTAAATCAGCACGCACTGGAACTATGGTATACGCTACCCCTTCGTTAGAAGAATTGGAGGCAATGGCTGAAGCAAATGATGAGACTATAAAAGAGAATTTGCGTAAAGCAGTTGAAGAAAGTAAGGAGGTACAGGAAGAAATGGAAAAGCTTCGCGAGAAGCTACTCCAAGAAAGAGAAATGGACTGGCAAAGCCGACAAGAACTGGAAAAGCTCCTGAATAGACAGCAGGAACTGCAAAAACAAATTGAAGAAGCGCGTAAAGCCTTTGACGAAAATCGCAAAACAGAAGAAGAGTTACAGCAAAGTGAGCCGGAAACACGTGAGAAGCAAGAAAAGTTGGACGAAATGTTCGATCAGGCTATGAACGAGGAGATGCAACGCCTTATGGAACAAATTCAACAAATGCTCCAAGAACTTGATAAAGATCAGGCGCTGAAAATGATGGAGCAAATGGAATCTGATAGTGAGAATCGCCAAATGGAGTTAGAGCGTTTGGAGGAGTTGTTTAAGCAGTTGGAATTAGAACAAGAAGTGAATAAAGCTATCGATAAGATGGAGGAACTAGCCGAGCAACAGGAAAAACTCGGTGAGCAGATGATGGAGGAAGAAAGTCAGGATGCCCTGGAAGAGGAGCAGAGCGAATCGGATGAACAGAACGAGGAGCAGAGTCAGCAAGAACAATTAGAGCAACAACAAGAAGAAATTCAAAAAGAATTTGAGGAGCTGATGGAAAAAATGGAGGAGATTCAACAAAAAAATGAGGAATTGGAATCGCCCCAAAGTGTTCCTGATAATAAGGAGCAAATGGAAGATGTCAAGCAATCCATGCAAGAGAAAATGCAGCAACTCCAACATAATCAGAATCAGAAAGCGGGAGAAAAGAGTAAAGAGACGTCGCAAAAGATGGAACAAATGGCCCAGCAAATGCAACAGAATATGCA
>JABSSK010000026.1 GCA_013214265.1 Saprospiraceae bacterium
AACCTTACGGACTATTTCAGGAAGAAATGTTTAAGCGTGCCTTTACTAAGCACTCGTATCGCTGGACACCCATCGGTAGCATGGAACATCTCGATGCTGCCACCGAAGCGGACTTTAAGCAATTTTATGAAGATTTCTATGTGCCAAATAATGCTACGCTGACTATTGCTGGGGACATAGATGTTGCGGACGCCAAAAAAATGATTGAAAAGTATTTTGGAACGATTCCTCAGGGCCGTGACATCCCTAGAAATATACCGGTAGAGCCACCATTAGAAAGTGAAGTGCGAGATACCTTTTACGATAATATCCAGTTGCCAGGGGTTTTCATGGGATATCGAATGCCTGCCCTAGGTACGGATGACTATTATGCCATTGCTATGCTAAATAAAGTTTTATCAGATGGGGGAAGCTCTAGAATGTATAAATCTTTAATCGATGAAAAACAGTTGGCTGTAACTGTACTGGCGCAGAATGTTGGTTTGGAAGATCCCGGCCTCGCCATCGTAGTAGGTATTGCTAATATGGGGATTGAACCGGAAGCGTTGGAAATAGCGATTAATGAAGAAATGGATATGGTACGCACCGAATTAGTCACCGAGCGTGAATTTGAAAAAGTTCGTAACCAGATTGAAAACGACTTGGTTTTTAATATGTCTTCCATGGAAGGTATTGCCAGTAACCTTGCAACTTATGAAGTCATGTATGGCGATGCCAACTTGATCAATTCGGAAATTAAAAAATACCTGGCAGTTACCCGCGAAGACATGATGGCTGCTGCTAAAAAATATTATGCTTCTGATAACCGGGTGGTTTTATACTGGCTACCTGAACAGAACTAATTTCTACCAACTTAATGATTCAAATTTATGACTATGTCAATTCGCCATATATCTCTTATTCTTGCCTGCTTTGTGCTGGGCATAGCTAGTGGACAGGCTCAAAGCGAAGATTTTCGTAAAAATGCGCCTAAGCCAGGTCCTGCACCGGAAGTTCAGCTTTCTGAATACGAAAGTATGACGCTCGAAAATGGTATGCAGGTGGTAGTTGTAGAAAATAAAAAACTACCTATCGTATCCTACCAGCTATCTATTGATATTCCAATGCACATGGAAGGTGATAACGCTGGATTGAGTGCTATGGCTGGCCAATTATTACGCAATGGAACAACCAACCGGAGCAAAGCAGAATTAGATGAAGCTGCTGATTTTTTTGGTGATTCCCTTAATGCTTCAGGTGCTGGTGTTTTTGCGTCTAGCTTAACTAAACACAAAAATCAGCTGCTGGAGTTGATGACCGATGTACTGTATAATCCTGCTTTCCCTGAGGACGAATTTGCCAAAATAAAGCAGCAAACCCTTTCCGGTATTGCGGCTAACATCAATAATCCTGACTTTATTTCAAGAAATGTCTCTCGGGTAATGGTGTATGGAAAAGATCACCCTTACGGAGAGGTACAAACACAGGAAAATATTGAGAATATCACGGCGGAGAAATGCCGTAGCTATTACGAAACGTATTTCACCCCTGCTGCTGCTACCTTGGTTATCGTTGGAGATATCTCTGTAGCCGAGGCGAAAAAGGATGCGCAAAAGTATTTTGCGCAATGGACTGGTTCCAGCCTTGAAAAAGCAGATTACAATAAACCACAACCACCACAGCAAACTAAAGTTGATTTTGTTGATAAAGCAGGTGCAGTCCAATCGGTAGTAAACATTACGTATCCTATTTATCTGAAACCTGGTGACGACGACTATTTTGCGGCTACCGTGATGAATACCATCCTTGGCGGTGGGTCAAATGGCCGGTTGTTTAAGAATATCCGTGAGGATAAAGCTTATACTTATGGTGCTTACTCCAGCGTCTCTACGGATGAAGAAGTAGGTCGCTTTTCCGCTAGTGCTTCTGTTCGTAATGAGGTAACAGATAGCACAATTATGGAGTTTATGTATGAACTAAATCGCATGCGTGATGAAAAGGTAGGCGATAGGGAATTACGACTGGCTATTAATAACATAGCGGGTTCATTTACAAGATCATTGGAGTCTCCCCAACGGATAGCATCCTTTGCTTTAAATACCCAGCGCTACGGATTACCTAGCAATTACTACAATAACTACTTGAAATCATTATTTGCTGTAACTGCTGATGATGTGATGAAAGTAGCCAATACGTTTTTACTACCCGAAAATGCCCATATTGTTGTAGTTGGAAATAAAGGTGATGTAGCCAGTAAATTGGAACAGTTTGGTTCCGTTTCGTACTTTGATGCCTTTGGTAATCCTGTAGAAAATAAAGCCGCAGGTAATGATATTACAGCTGAAGGGATAATAGAAAAGTATATAGCGGCAATCGGTGGAGCTGAAAAACTATCAGCTGTAAATGACCTTACCATCCGTATGTCTACTTCTGTTCAGGGAATGGCACTAGAAGTGACCAACGAGCAAATGAATCCAGGCATGATGCATATGACTGTCAAAATGAACGGTAATGTGATGCAAGAAGTAACATTTGATGGTGCTAAAGCTAAAGTAAGCCAAATGGGTAATGCTCAGGTTGTCGAAGGTGAGCAAGCAGATGCTTTCAAATCGCAGGCCGTCTTTTTCCCAGAATTAGGCTTTATGAACGATGGTACAAAGTTGAGCTTGGAAGGTGTGGAAACAACAGGAGGTAGTGATGCCTACAAACTGGTTGTAACTACTCCTGCTGGCCAAACGAAAACACAATACTACGATGTAGCTTCTGGTCTGAAAATAAAAGAGATTGAAGTACAAGAAGCACAAGGACAAACCGTTACCTCTACCCAAGAATTCAGCGACTATCAGGAAGTAGATGGGATATTGTTCCCCTTCCAAATGTTGTCAACAGGTGCAATGCCTTTCCCCGTTAACTTCAAAGTAGAAGAAGTTAAAATTAATTCTGGGCTCGAGACCTCCAACTTTACCGTGGAGTAATATACCTTTGCTCATAGAAAAAACGCAAAGCTTTAATTGCTTATCGTTATTCGCCCCGATCCATTGGATTGGGGCGAACTTTTTTTCTATTATTGTTAGGTAAAGTAATGTCATGATTCAAATATTTGTTACTGGAGGTACTTTCGACAAGGAGTATAATTACATAACAGGTAGCCTGCATTTCAAGGATTCTCACGTGAAGACGATGCTAGAACGCGGCCGCTGCTCCCTGGAATTAGACGTTAAAACGTTGATGATGATCGACTCTCAGGAAATGACAGACGCAGACCGGGATATTATTACCCATAATTGCCGACGCGCCTCTTCCCACCGTATAGTGGTAACTCATGGTACAGACACAATCACTGAAACAGCAGCATATCTCGCTGAGGCAAAGATCAATAAAACCATCGTATTAACGGGAGCTATGGTACCATATGCTTTCGGAACGTCATCCGACGGTTTCTTTAATCTGGGGAGTGCATTGGCTTTTGTACAAGCATCATCACCAGGGGTGTATGTCGTTATGAACGGACGTTGCCACTGTTGGGATAAAGTGACCAAAAACCGTAAAACAGGTTATTTTGAAGAGCTTTAATTAGGAACAATATGAATATCGCAAGTTTAATTATTGAAATATTACTTTTTGGATTAGGTCTGTACTTATACTTATTTGCTATCGGTCAAATTAGATCCAAGGACCCAGAAGCCCAAAAGAAAATGGAAGCATTCCGGTCCAGTAATAAAGTATGGATGCGATATGGAGGGTTGGCCCTTATGGCCATTATGTTGATCAATATCGTCTTACATATACAGGAAATGACATCGTAAATGTTATGGGTTTTACGGGACGATTTTTTCCGGTCAATGATCAAGGGATGGTTCTGAATCCTACACATTTGTCCCTGGTTAATCACGTTGTCACAGTACAACTGCCATCCATTATTCAGACCTACCAGAATTATTTTGACAAACAAGGGTTGCAGCTCCATTCTGTTTATCTGCGCGGGAGTGCAGCCCGCGGTCTTTTTACCTCAGGGATTAGCGATGTCGATACCTTGGCCTTAGCCGAATCCCAGGAAGCTGTTCGTTGGGAGACTGTTCCGATTCATACGCAACCTCTGCGTTATAATTTTTCTGTGGAGTGGATTCGGTCAGATTGGTTTACAGGAAAATCCCACCTGCATCCCCGCGTTTGCCAAATCATAAAAACCCAGGCTCTACCCATTTGGGGTACAGACATACGCCCGGAATTACCTGAGGTGCCTCTATCTACAGATTTGGTACTGGAACGTAAATGGTTGAGTACAGATTATCAGGCATTTGTACGTCATAAAACACCTGCTAATCAAGCGCAATTGCTCAAAACATTAATCCGGGCGAAGGGAGGATCCATGCTGGTTCAGGCAAGAGCATTTACCCCTGATCTCGACTTATGTGTTGCTGCTATGGTAGATGCGGTGCCAGCACATAAAACCCACTGGCAAAATCTGCTACAAGCGTATTTATATCCGTCCTCCCTGTCGAAAAAAGTGGTTAGAAAAGCTATTGAAATTGCTATGCAACTGTAAGTTGCCCGTCGTGTCCGATGGTATGAATAGACATTATTCTGTTTTATGGGAGGGAACTTATCTATTAGGTTAACTTGTTCCTGTGTGCAGATAGATGAACTATGGCTAAATGGAAGTTACGAGGAAAAGACTTACGGAAGATAGGGTTTGATGAAGGACCTGTTATCGGAATGACTATTACAGTGGTCAAGCGGCACTTCAAACACCATAGCCCCCAGATGGTTCTAAAGACCCTGAAAGCGGTTCGTCTCAACCCTGAGGCATTTATAGGTGATCCCATACTGGAACCCATCGCAACGACGCTAATGGGAAAAGAAAAGGAACGGCAAAAAGAACAAAAATTATTGGCTAAACCACAGGCGTATCGGGTTTTTGGTCAGGAACATATCGCTCAGAACGCACAAGAGCAAATGAATGTAGCTATGCGTCTCCCAATTGCCACTGCTGGAGCCTTGATGCCTGATGCGCACCATGGGTACGGATTGCCTATCGGAGGCGTATTAGCTACCAATAATGCGGTGATTCCTTACGGTGTAGGCGTGGATATCGGGTGCCGAATGTGCCTTACCCTTTATGATATGGCTCCTGCTAAGCTGCAGAAGGACCGTAAACTATTTAAAAAGTGGTTGGGTGACAATAGTCGATTTGGGTTCGATACTTTTGCCGATCCTATGCCAGATCCGATTCTGGATCATTCGGCATTTCGTGAAATACCTGTAGTTAAACGTCTGCGCCAGAAGGCGATTCAGCAGATAGGAAGCTCTGGCTCTGGTAACCATTTTGTAGAGTTTGGAGTGGTCGTTCTCGAAAAGGAAGATGTGGCTATTGGGTTGCCACCGGGTCAGTACCTAGGACTATTATCACATTCCGGATCGCGAGGATTGGGTGCTACTATCGCTAATCACTACACTAAATTGGCGATGGAAGCGTGCTTGCTTCCTAAAGAGGCCAAGCATCTGGCTTGGCTGAATCTGGATTCCGAACTCGGGCAGGAGTATTGGATCGCCATGAATCTAGCTGGTGATTATGCCTCCGCCTGTCATCGTCATATCTACCAACGCATGAGTAAGGCTATGGGGGTCATACCACTAGCGATAATTGAAAACCACCACAACTTTGCGTGGAAAGAAAAAGGACCTGATGGTCAAGAATATATTGTTCATCGTAAGGGGGCTACTCCAGCAGGAAACAATGAGCTAGGGATTATTCCAGGATCCATGACTGCGCCAGCTTTTGTAGTTCGTGGTAAAGGGTATACAGACTCGTTGTCTTCTGCTAGCCATGGCGCGGGAAGGCAAATGTCGCGACGCAAAGCCAAAGCGTCCTTTACCAAAAAACAACTCAGGGAAGAGCTAAAAAAATGGAATGTTGATTTGCTGGGCGGAGATTTAGATGAGGCCCCCTTTGCTTATAAAGATATCCATACGGTGATGGCCCATCAAACCAATATGGTGGATGTTCTGGGTACTTTTCTGCCTCAGGTGGTGCGAATGGATGGATAATAAATACCTTCAAGTTGGTTATCTGTTCTGCACGTCACAAGTATGAAGACTTACCGGACTTCTGCTCTTCGTGTATCCAGCAGGTCACGCATCTGATTTAAGACCTCTTTATATTCCGGATGCTGCGCAAGATTTTGATTTTCTTCCGGGTCAGATTGGGTATCGAATAAAGCTTCATTGTTATCAGCGATGCTTTCGCCCCAACGAATATAATGCCACCTGCTGCTACGTAATGATCCTGTTGCCCCTTTTTGTAAGATGCTGTAAGCTTGTCGGGGGGGCTGTATAGATGGCGTTATCTGGGTGATCCACTCTGCTAGTGATTGGCCTTGTAAACGGGTTGGTGCATTGGAGGATAGGCCTGCCAAATCCGCCAGAGTAGGGTAGAGGTCGATCAATTCCGTGACCGCTTCTACTTTTCTCCCTTGTGGTTTTGGATAGCGTGGGTCAGCAATGATCATCGGAACGCGTATGGTTCCTTCCCATAAATTGGTTTTTTGCCATGAGTCATGCTCGCCCAATAAAAATCCATGGTCAGATAAAAAAACCACAATGGTATTGTCGGATAATGCCAATCGATCCAGAGCATGAAGCAACCGACCAATTTGTTGATCCATAAACCGAACGCTCGCCAAATATCCACTAATCGCTTGTTTTTGCTGAAGCGTATCCATTCCCCAAATAGGGCCATTACGCATACGATAGGCTTGGACGGGTAACGTTTCATCCTCTACAAAAAGAGGTAACTGCATGTCTTGGTCCGGGTAAGGAGTATAACATGTTTCTGGAGCAATAAAAGGTAAATGAGGCCTAACAAGACCTACTGCTAGGAAAAAAGGTGCGTCCTTTTTAACCCGTAACTTATTTGTAGCACCCGGAATGACTTGCGCTGCCCGGCTTTCCAGTAAAGCAATGGCTTGGGTAGTAGCCATATAATCGGTTTGGGTCTCTTGTCGATCATTGGGTACTTTTATCCGGGCAAAACTGCCTCCGTAGTGATTATGTTTGGGCGAGAGTAACTCCCGCTTCCCTGGGCTTAAGGTCTCAGGACCCATGATGTTATAGGCATAGTCCCAGGAATCGGGGTCATCATCACCGGGCTCACCCCGTTCAATCCCTCCGGGCACACCCATATGAAATATCTTGGACACGCGAGCTGTAAAATAACCTTGCTCTCTGAAGAAACCAGCTATGGAAGGGTGGTTTGCTAAATCTGGATTGGAACCCCGATAACTTCCTACTACATGTTGGTTACCTAATACCCCATTTGTCTCGGGATATAACCCACTCATTACCGATGCCCGCGAAGGGCCACATAAAGGGAACTGACAGTACGCCCGATTAAACTGTACGCCTTGCTCTGCTAACTGATCCAAATGGGGTGTATGCCCTGCGAGTGCATTATACGGACCAATTTGAGTGTTCAGGTCATCTGAAAAGATTAAAAGTATATTGGGTGAGACCGGAGGCTCAGGTTTTTGGGCGCTCCCCCAAAAAAATATAAACAGAAGGAGTATCTGCGCAAATCCTGAGCTTATCATAATAGTGGTTTTTGAAGATGAAACACATAATGTTGCGGCAATCCCAAACCATACTACCTACCACTTACCAATATAGTTGTGTGGGGTAATAGCCTTAAGTTCTTGCTTGATGTCATCACGGACTTCCAACCTTTCGATAAAAGTGTGGATATCAGCCTGGCCAACAGACGCTTTACCACGTGTCAGGGCTTTAAGGGCTTCGTATGGATTTGGGTAACCTTCACGGCGAAGGATGTTCTGAATCGCTTCCGCAACTACCATCCAGTTCGCTTCCAAGTCGCTTTCTAGTTTAGCTTCGTTGAGTAATAATTTATTCAGGCCCTTCTGAATGGATTTTAGGGCAATGAGGCTGTGTCCGATGGGAACACCAACATTACGCAAAACCGTGGAGTCAGTCAGATCTCTTTGCAAACGCGATACAGGAAGTTTGTCAGCCAGATGAGTCAGAATAGCATTAGCCATCCCCAGGTTACCTTCGGCATTTTCGAAATCAATAGGATTAACTTTGTGGGGCATCGCGGATGAACCTACTTCACCTTTTACGACTTTTTGCTTGAAATAGTCCATGGAAATATACGTCCAGATATCCCGAGCCAGATCGATCAGGATGGTATGAATGCGCTTCATACCTTGAAACAAGGCTGCTAGATTATCATAGTGTTCAATTTGCGTAGTCGGATGTGATCGTTCCATAGAAAGGTAGTTGGCTACAAAATGCTGACCAAACTGCTCCCAGTCGATGGAAGGGTATGCAACAACGTGGGCATTGAAGTTGCCCGTTGCACCCCCAAACTTAGCTTTCATAGTGATACTTTCCATTTGCTCGCCTTGTACCTTAAGGCGCTCGGTGAATACAGCTATTTCCTTACCTAATAGGGTGGGAGATGCTGGCTGGCCATGTGTACGAGCGAGCATAGGAATATTGGCCCACTCCGACGCTAACTGATCGAGCTGCCTAATCACTGCATTGAACTCTGGCCACCAAATGTGATCTAATCCATGCTTTAAGCTGAGCGGAATAGCCGTATTGTTGATGTCTTGGGATGTTAGTCCAAAATGTACAAACTCTCGGTAATCAGATAAACCAAGCTGATCAAATTGGTCTTTAAGGAAGTATTCCACTGCTTTCACATCGTGGTTGGTAACCCGCTCAATCTCTTTAATTTGCTGAGCATGTGACTCATTGAATTGGTTCGTCAGCCGCAGTAGTTCATCTAATTGGGCTTCCTGTATTCCTTCTAGCTGGGGTAGGGGATGCTTGCATAATGCAATAAAATACTGCACCTCGACAAATACCCGATACTTGATCAGGGCATACTCAGAGAAATAGTCTTGTAGTAACATCGTTTTCGATGCATAACGGCCATCAATGGGCGAAATCGCTTTTAACATGACTCAGCTTTCTTTTGCGGGCAAAAGTAGGTTTTTTCTGGGATCAAATTGATTTTAAAGCGTCAATCTGACCCATTAATAAATCAAAATTTAAGTTTTCTCGAATGAGTTCGATTGCTCGTTTTGATTTCCAAGGTGTACGGGTATTGATTTTCACTTCAATCCGACTGGTTTTTACAACTGATCCATAGGTATCTAGCTTAGTTGTGATTACTGGGATCCTGTGCTTGATAAAATAGGGGCTATTTAAGTCGGCTGTATCATACCATTTGGCGTGTCGGCCATCACCAGTTACGATTACCCCAGACAATGGGGACTCGTCAAGACCTTTCATTTCGGAAATCTGTTCAACTTTGGCAATAGCCTCATTCAGGCGCCGAATGCTGGCTACCAGTAATATGTTCTGAAAGCGACTGAACTCCTCAATGTCTACCAAAGATCCCGCGATAATATCTTCTACCCGATTGTTCATGCAGTCCTCGTTTAGCAGTACATTTCCGCCCACTGCTTGCTTGACCGTTTCCATAATTGGAAACGATAAGGAACGATCATAAGGTAAGATGCCCAACAGGGGAATACCCATCTGTTCAAATTTCTTGGATAGATAATACTCAATCTCCTCTTTCTTTTCGGGGAGGACTTTATTTATAATTACCCCTAAAATGGGTACTTTTTGGGCCTTAAACAGACTCAGACACATGTTGAGCTTATCGATAGTTCGGCCAATACCCCCCTCAACAATCATAATGACTCCGGCTTGCAGTTGTTTAGCTACCATGGCATTGGATATTTCACAAACACTCCCAACACCCGGATGGCCCGTTCCTTCAAAAACAACCATCTCGTATTCTTCCCTTAATTTGTTGGCAGCATAATCAATATCGGCCACAAAACTGAACTGGTCAGGTTGCTCGATATAACTTTTAGTCACACCTCGTCCGATAATAACTGGGGAATGAATTTTGGGGTCAATGTCGAAGCCAATTACTTTAGAGAAAAGAATAGCATCCTTATCGGCAACTTTATTGTCCAAAGAGACATGCTTTTGGCCCACGGGTTTACAGTATCCTGTTTTAAGGCCATGCTCTAAAAGATTAGCTACGAGACCTAAAGTAGAGGTGGTTTTTCCTACATGCTGCCCAGTAGCAGCGACATAAATGTGCTTCATTGGTTTGATGATTAGCCTGCTGGCAAAATGGGCATCAGATAACACTATGGTGTTTCCTTCGAATCCTATAATTAGTATTCGGCCAAGCCAGAAAATCCAATATAGAAAATTCTGAACCGCCATACCTATAAAACATAAATAAGGATTATTACGTTTGCCTTTTAATTCCTTAGCTGTGGGTATTCAAAAAACACATGCGTATTTTTTTATGTAGTTTTGTGATAGTCTCCAAAATGGAAAACCCCACAAACAATACTTTAAGATTTAATTTAACCCAACATATGCCAAAAAATCTACTCATCGTAGAGTCTCCTGCGAAAGCTAAAACCATTGAAAAGATATTGGGGAAAGATTTTACCGTAAAATCTAGCTACGGCCACGTCCGCGATCTGCAGAAAAGCAAAGGCTCTGTGGATGTAGACAATAACTTTACGCCCAATTATGTGGTTACTCCGGACAAAACAAAAGTTGTCAAGGAATTAAAAGGCCTACTCAAAAAGGTTGATGAAGTATGGCTGGCAACGGATGAAGATCGGGAAGGAGAAGCCATTTCCTGGCATTTATGCGAAGTACTAGGTCTTGACCCCGCCAGCACCAAGCGAATCGTCTTTCGGGAAATTACCAAGCCTGCTATCCAAAGTGCAATTACCAAGCCACGTACCGTTGATATTAACCTCGTTAATGCACAGCAAGCTCGTCGTGTATTGGATCGACTGGTAGGATATGAATTGTCAGAAGTTCTTTGGAAAAAAGTAAAAGGAAAACTAAGTGCTGGCCGCGTACAGTCGGTTGCTGTTAAACTGCTGGTAGAGCGGGAACGGGAAATTCTTGATTTCGTTACGAAGCCTTTCTTTCGGGTAAATGCCATTTTAAAAGTGCGCGCAGAAGATGGCCGACAGGTCATTTTAAAGGCAGAACTGCCCGAGCGTTTCGATGAAGAAGAAACGGCTAAAGCGTTTTTGGATCGCTGCGCTCAGGCTACTTTCTCTATTGATGATATCAGTGTGAAACCACTGAAAAGGCGACCTACAGCTCCTTTTACTACTTCAACGCTCCAACAAGAAGCCAGCCGGAAATTGGGTTTTGCCGTCAAACGTACCATGTCGGTAGCACAACGATTATACGAAGCTGGCCACATTACCTATATGCGTACGGATAGTACAGCCTTGAGTGAGGTCGCCCTAAAATCTATTGCTCAGGAGATCGAAAAGAATTATGGCAGTACCTACTTGAAAACAAGGCGATTTAAAAGTAAAAATGATAGTGCACAGGAAGCCCACGAAGCCATTCGCCCTACCTACATTGAACGGCATACGGTAACCTTAGGGCGGGATGAAGAACGATTGTATGAGCTAATCTGGAAACGAACGATTGCTTCCCAAATGGCGGAAGCCCTGCTCGAAAAAACAACAGTCACCATCGGTATTTCGAATGTCCCCAATCGTAAACTCCGAGCAGAAGGCGAAGTTCTAAAATTTGATGGTTTCCTGAAAGTATACCTGGAATCTAGAGACGACGACGACGATGAAAGCGAAGCGAAAGGAATGTTGCCACCGCTGAAAGTAGGACAGGAATTGTTCCTGCGCAATATGCTGGCTACCCAGCGATTCACGCGCCCACCAGCTCGATTTACAGAAGCTGCTTTGGTTAAAAAACTCGAGGAACTAGGGATTGGACGCCCTTCAACCTACGCACCAACCATTAGCAAAATTATGGAGGAAAGCCGTGGGTACGTTGTCAAACAAACACGGGAAGGTACCCCTCGTGACTATATCATCTGGAATCTGGAATCAGGTAAAGTCGAAAAGAAAGTAGAACAGGAAATGACTGGCGCCGTTAAAAATCGCTTATTTCCTACGGATCTGGGAATCACGGTCGTGCAATTCTTGGATCAATACTTTGAGCGAATTATGGATTATCATTTCACGGCAGAGATGGAAAAAATCTTTGATGCTATTGCAGAAGGTGGCGTGGAATGGACCAATATGTTAAAAGATTTCTACGGGCCCTTTCATGAAGGAGTGCAAGAGACCTTGGAAAAAGCCGAACGCCCAACCAGGGAGCGTATCCTGGGTGTCGACCCTGAGACTGGACGTACTTTACTAACCCGCATGACAAGACTAGGGGCTGTAGTTCAAATTGGAACACCTGATGAGTTGAATGAGGACGAAAAACCTCGTTATGCAAACCTCAAACCCCTGCAATCGATTGATACCATCACCTTTGAAGAAGCCATGAAACTCTTTCAATTACCACGGGAATTGGGAGAATACAAAGGAGAAGAATTAGCCATCGGATCAGGACGATACGGACCTTATGTCCGGTTTGGGGAAAAATTTGTCAGCATTCCTCGCAGTGAAGACCCCCTTGAATTGCCGCGGGAACGCGCTATCGAACTGGTCGAGCAAAAATTGAAAGAAGAGGCGCCAGTAGGTACCTACAAGGGACTGCCGATCACCAAAGGTAAAGGTCGGTTTGGCCCTTTCCTGAAATGGAACGGGTTCTTTGTCAATGTTTCGAAAAAGTACGACTTCGACAATCTTTCTGATGATGAGATGCACGATCTGATCCAGAAAAAGGAAGAAAAAGAAGCCAATCGTTACATCAAACGCTGGCCTGATGAAAAAATTGACTTGGAGAATGGCCGCTGGGGACCATTTATCCGTTTTGGGAAAAAGTCTGTAAAAATCCCCAAAGATGATGATGGGAAACGCATGACCTCCGAAGCCGCTGCCGACTTAACATTGGAACAAGTTAAGGAGTATATCGTACTGGAAATTCCTAATGCTTTTGCAAAAGCAAAAAAGAAAACAACTGCCAAGAAAAAAACCACTACTAAAAAGAAAACCACCGCCAAAAAGAAATAACCCCTTAGGGTATTAATAAAACACGATGGAAGAAAAAAAAGACAATAAACAACTCAATATTGAATTACCTGAAGAAGTAGCCGAAGGTACGTATGCCAACTTAGCTGTAATTGCTCATTCCCATACGGAGTTTGTGTTGGATTTTATTCGTATTGTACCAAATGTACCTAAAGCAAAGGTGAAGTCAAGGGTTATCCTTACACCTCAGCACGCAAAAAGAATGCTGCGGGCATTAAATGAAAATATTCGCCGGTACGAAGAACAATTCGGAACGATCCAGGAAGCTAATGCCCCTAACATACCTCCTTCCGCTTTCAATACGCCCAAAGCAGAAGCATAAAGCAACAGCCGGCACAACCAAAAAGCAGAACATACCAATATGGCGTGTTCTGCTTTTTTGCTATACCACTAGATCAGTCGTTAAATGAAACCAGATCGATCTCGAAAATAAGAACAGAGTTGGCAGGTATCGAACCAACCCGATTGGACCCATAACCTAATTCAGATGGACAGTATAGTGTGATACTGCCTCCCTTCCCAATAAGAGGAATGCCAATTTGCCATGCAGTTATCAAACGATTTAAAGGGAAACTGACAGTGCTACTACCTTGTGTTTGGTCAAAAACAGTACCATCCAATAAAGTTCCTTTATAGCGGACTTCAACGGTACTTTCTACATTAGGTCTCGAGGAGTCGCCCGACTTTTGGATATTGTAATACAAACCGCTTTCATGCTTATCAGCGGTGATATTATTCTCTTCCAGATAGTTCTGGATTTTAACATCATCATTTTCTTGTCCCATATCTTCTTTCTTACATCCGGCAAGGGTAAGCCCCATAATGGCGGTAATTAAACAATAAAATTTCATAGTGCGATTTGTTTGGTTGACCTAAAAATACATATTCTCGTACAACAGCTTTTCAAAAATAACTATTGTGCTTTGATCTTACATTTTTAGATCGCAAAATAGAAGTAAATGCACATGAATACCTAACCCAGTATTTGGATAACGATCTTACCACTGGAACTCGTTCTAATTTAATGATTGTTTAAGAATACACGTTCCAGCCAATGCTTTTTTGATAGTTTTACAGACACAACAAAAAATGGCTTTACCATCATTGAACTTTCACAAAAGTAGGGGGTTTAGCCAACACCAAACATTCGGGGTAACCTAATACTACTATGACCAATAAAGAAATTGCCAAGGCTTTTCAAATGCTAGGGAAAGTTATGGAACTGCACGGGGAAAACAAGTTTAAGATTCGTTCTTATGCTAATGCTTATATCACATTACGCAAGCTTCAAGAACCCCTTTCGAGCCTGCAGGAGTCCGAAATCAGTGCCATTAAAGGTGTGGGTAAAGCAATTAGTACCAAGATTATTGAATTACTTGAAACTGGAGAGATGCAAACCCTGCAAAAGTATTTGAAAAAAACCCCGCCTGGAATAGTAGAACTATTGTCCATTTCAGGTTTTGGCCCCAAAAAGGTCAAAACAGTTTGGGATGAATTGGGGGTAGAATCCGTGGGGGAGTTATTGTATGCAGTAAATGAAAACCGATTGATCGAACTTAAAGGATTTGGCGAAAAAACTCAAGATGACCTGCGTCAGAAGTTGTTGTATTACCAACGGACCCGCAACCAATTTCATTATGCTACTCTCGAAGTGGAAGCTCCACAGGTTTTGAACCATCTGGCTACATGGCTACCGGATAATACAATTGAGCTGACGGGTGCCATCCGGAGAGCGGAAGATACACTCACCGGTATTGATATTGTAGTAGATACAACCACTTTACCCCAAACCATTTTTAGCGAAAGCCTCACCCTATTGGATGAGGGACAAGAGATGGCCATCGCTGTATGGGGTGAAAACATACAAGTAAGAATACATTTATGTACACCTGAAACATTTGGAACGGTCCTATTTAAAACAAGTGCACATCCTGATTTTTTAGACGCATTCCCACTGGCCAAATTACCCGCCACAGCGGACGAGAAAGACGTATTTACTGCGGCTGGCCTTTCTTATTTAGAACCAGAGTTACGTATGGCTTCCTGGAATATCGAATTGGCAAAAGCAGGGCATATTCCTACGTTAATCCAAGAACAAGACATCCGTGGGGTTATCCACAGCCACAGTACATATAGCGATGGTATCCATACCCTCCGTGAGATGGCCGAATACACCCGCGATCAGGGTTATGAATATCTGGTCATAACGGATCATTCCAAATCTGCTTTCTATGCTAACGGATTACAACCCGAACGGGTACAGCAACAATGGGCAGAGATTGACCAACTGAATCAGGAGCTGGCTCCTTTCCGGATTTTTAAAGGGATTGAAAGTGATATCTTGAACGATGGTTCACTGGATTACGACGAGGAGATGCTGGCTGGCTTCGACGTTGTTATTGCGTCAATTCATACCAACTTGCGGATGGACGAGACTAAAGCTACTGATCGATTGTTAAAAGCGATTGCACATCCTAGAACCAATATGCTGGGACATCCAACAGGACGTTTACTGCTTTCTAGGGAAGGGTATCCGATCGACCATCAAAAGGTTATTGATGCTTGTGCTGAGCATAAAGTAGCCATCGAACTAAATGCCAATCCTTACCGTTTGGATCTGGACTGGTCATGGATACCTTATGCATTAGAAAAAGGGGTACTGATTAGCATTAATCCGGATGCGCATAGTATTAAAGGTATTCACGATATCCGCTATGGCGTCAAAGCGGCACGGAAAGGAGGGCTTGATTTAGGTAAATGTTTGAATAGCAAGGGATTAAATGATTTTTCGCTGTGGTTAACACGTCGTTAACAAAATAGGATACGAAGAAACCTAAACAGAGTGCTGCCTTTTCCTATTTTTGTATTTGTAATAAAAGCGTATTGCTTATTCCATCAACTAAAACATAAAAAAATGCTCAAGTCAATTAAAAGCGCGTTTTTTGCAGTAGCCGTTTTGGGCTTGTTGGCTAGTTGCCAAAATGCAAGTAATGATGTTCGTGACGCTGCTCGTCAAGATATTGAATCCAATGCTGTGGCACCTACTACTAATATTCAGTCTGCTGTTCAGACACCTAATACGCCCACTGGACCAACTACAACTATGGCCTTCTCTGAGGAGCGCTTTAGCTTCGGTACAGTTGCAGAAGGTGAAAAAGTTTCTCATACCTATAAGTTTACAAACACTGGAAATGAGCCATTGATTCTGAGTAATGCACGTGGAAGCTGCGGATGTACAGTACCGAAATGGCCACGTGAACCTATCGCTCCTGGTCAGTCTTCTGAGATTACAGTTGAGTTTAATACAGCTAATAAGCGTGGTAACCGCAGCCAGAAAGTAACCATTACAGCTAATACCAATCCAGCCGAAACTTTTATCTATCTGGAAGGTGAAGTGATTGCTACAGATGCAGGAACGGATATGTCTGTGAATAACTAAGGTATACCAACCTTTGTTAAGCAAATGACCCCTACACTTTGGTGTGGGGGTCATTTTGTTTTTCATAAATTACTTTTGGGCTAAATCTTCGTTTGGGGGATTGATCAAGCCCAACATCGTTCTCGAAAGGAGATAAATTTCTGGATGCGGTGTATTTCTTTAAAATGTCTTTTTTTATCAAAATTATTTTTAAGGAATGATCTAACTATTTCATCCTTACATTTGCGTATGAAGAACTATCTGTCGCTGATTAAATTCAGCCATACAATTTTCGCTTTACCCTTTGCGCTACTAGGTTTTTTTCTAGCTACGCTCAGCGAAGGAACGGCATTCAGCTTTCGTTTGTTTGTGCTGGTACTACTATGCATGGTATTTGCACGCTCGGCTGCCATGGCTTTCAACCGATATCTGGATCGAGATATTGATCAGGCAAACCCACGAACTGCCAATCGAGAAATACCTGCTGGAATTATTTCACCCCGGTCGGCTCTGCTTTTTGTAATCGTAAATTCGGTTCTTTTTATCGTGACCACTTGGTTCATTAACTTCCTTTGTTTTATCCTTTCACCATTAGCGTTACTGGTGGTGCTTGGGTATAGCTTTACTAAGCGATTTACGTTCTTATGTCATTTTGTATTGGGCCTTGGCTTGGCATTGGCTCCACTCGGTGCTTATCTGGCTGCTGGTGGTGATTTTGACACGATTCCGATCTTATATTCTATCGTCGTATTATTGTGGGTGAGTGGTTTTGATATCATTTATGCCCTACAGGATGTTGAATTTGATCAGGCACATCAGTTATACTCTGTGCCCTCATGGTTGGGCCGCAAAAAAGCGCTGCAATTGTCAAATGTTGTGCACCTAATTTGTGGATTGACCGTTCTTATAGCAGCATATCTGGCGGGTAATACATATCCTGTTTTTAATTGGCTTCATTGGGTTGCTGCTGCTATCTTTATCGGTTTATTAATTTACCAGCACCGACTGGTTAAACCCAATGATTTAAAGAAAATAAACTTGGCCTTTTTTACGACTAATGGGATAGCCAGTGTCATCTTTTCGGCCTTAATGATTTTAGACATTTTTGTTTAATACCTCATTTAGACCTTAGTTGTTATTTCGCTACGCTTTGATGCCTTTGAGGCTTTTATTTGTGCTGATACTTCGCATTATTAGCGGTAAGCCAAAACCCATAACAAACGATATAATGGAAGCACCAAAAGCAGGATAAGGAAGCTTTTCTGGTAAAGGAATGGAACAAATACTAAGCATAATTACAGTCGATAATGGAAGCGAAATAGCCAATAAATTAATGGCGGTATCTAGAGAGAACGTACGATTCACTTGGCCCGCTTGCTTTTCCATCTCATTTATGGATGACATATGGGCAAAAGGCCAAAAGCTGATAGCACTTTGAGTAAATAATAGTACAACTAAGACTAGAATACCACTCCATCCTGTAATCAGCAGGACGATACCACTAATAAAGAAACCTAATCCTGACCTTATAAGTAGCCATCCCAGATAAGTTAAAAATTGTTGGGGTTTAACTTTTACGGCCATGCCGATAAAAAGTAAGACTAGTGGTGTCATGAGTAAGCCTAAACGGCCAATGGTGTCTTGTAAAAAACCGGGTAAATTTCGTAGGTCCCATCCCATGAAAATCATACTCAGAGCAACCACTAAAACCATATTTACAGGTTCGCTAATCAAGGTTTTGGCCAAACCGCCCAGTTTTTTGAGCGAGCTACTTTTAGCTTTTGGTGACTCTTGATAATGCCAATGCATGGCAAGCATATACAATAAAATGAGAACAAAGACCTTATTACCAACATCCGTCATGGCAGCTAAGGCTAAAGCTTCCTCACCTAAATACTCTCCAACAAAAGGGAAACATGAAAGTCCGGGTGCAAGTGAAGGCAGGAGCATAAGCAAGGTACGCATGGTTGGGGTATTACTTTTATGGCCGGTGTGTAGAGGAAATATTAACCAGACCATTCCCCAAAGAATCAGATTCAGTAATAAGCCTAATAAAGGTAGGCTGAGGAGTTCAGGTTGGAAAGGTACCTTGAGTAAAGCCAGAAAAATAGTAGCCGGTAGCGCAACACTTAAAATAATCGTTTTTAGACCAGATAATTGGTCGCGGGATTGCAGTTTTCTCTGCAATCCCCAACCAATTAAAATCATTAAAAACAAACCAATAGTTTTGGTTAAAGCGGGATTCATAGGAAGTTAGATTACAACCAATTCAAAAGAGTGAATTAACCGACCACCTTCTTAAAGGTGCGGATAAAATCTTCCATTTCTTCCATGGTGCCCATACTTACCCGACACCATGGCTCATTATTGATTTGAAATGCCCGGACACCCACACCAGCATCAAACATCTGATCAAGATATATTTCGGGATCCATTCCCAGTGGGAATAACATAAATGAAGTGTACGAAGGAATGGGCTTATACCCTAATGCCTGGAGGCTATCAAACGTAAACGCTCTGGTTTCTTTTGTCCAGACTCGAGAATTTTCTAGGAAGCTTGTATCTTCCAAGCTGGCGATAGCACCACGTAAAGCAGATTTGTTAAGCCCCATATTGTCCCGCACTTTAGCGGTAATACCTTCAATCGTTTCAGGGAGGGCAACCATATAGCCTACACGAAGGCCTGCCATAGCATGAATCTTAGAGAAAGTCCGACAAACGACAACATTGTGTCCTTCAGCAATTAAGTCGGCCATGGAAATTTGATCGGATGGATCCAGAAATTCCAGATAGGCCTCATCGACAAATACCATGGTTTTTTTTGCTGCCTTTCGGCAAAAAGCTTTCAACTTAGCAGCATCCGTGATGCTACCTGTTGGATTATTCGGATTACAAATATAAACCAGAACTGTATCGTCATCAATGGCCTGATACATGGCATCAAGGTCGTGTGCCCAGTCTTTAGTAAGTGGAACATTACGCCATTCGGCACTGAAAGCCTTAGCGGTTTTTATTAAAGCCATATAAGCGGGATCGGCAGAGACTACATTCCCGCCACCTAGGCATTGGGTAAGAGCTACTTTTTCTAATAAGTCGGTTGATCCAGGTCCCAGCATAATATGTTCTGAGGTAACACCTTCTTTTTCGGCTAGCAGAGCTTTCAGGCGACCAGCATCTTCATGTTGGTATCTGTTGCCAGAAGAAATAGCCTCCATCATGGCAACTTTAGCTTTGTCAGAGGGACCATAAGGATTTTCATTAGCCAGTAGTCGCGTACGTATGGGGGCTTTGGGGGTTGCTAATTCGAATACGGAAGACCGTAAGTTCCAAACTTTGGATTTGGCTTTCTCGGCTTTCGCATGAACCAATGTGGGGGCAACAAAAAGCCCAGCAGTTCCTATTCCCGCCTGTCGAATCCATTGCCGGCGGTTAAATTGATTGCTCATTTGTATTTTTTTTAAAAGATATCCGGGAAACCTTAGTGTACATTCAAATTAATTATCAAAAAAAAATACACATATGATCTGCTATGTGGCAATTCAATTTTAGGAACAATGTTATGGCTAAAAAGCTAAAAACCTGTTTATTATATTGATTTATAATGGGTTACTTTTTTTTATTAGTGTTACCTAAGTACTATGTGCTCAAATGAACGGTATCTCCGATAGCTAAAGGTGGCAAATCGTTGGATGGTAAGGGTAATGCCAAACAGGCATTTAATCCAAAAAGTACTTTGTTATCTCTTTTCCGAAATCCAGACATAGTACGCAAAGGTTCTGCACCAGATGTTGCTGTGAAAGGATCAATCGTAATGACTTGACAGCGTGCACAAGGTTTGGTATACTGGAAATGGAACGCTCCGATTTGAAATGCTTGCCAATTATCTTCTTCCCAGGGTGTGAGGCTACCACCAATGACTAGATTAGGCCTAAAGCGGGACATTTGAATCGGTGTGGATAGTTTTTTGTTTAGATCTTGCAGAGAGGCTTTGGTAGCAATCAAATAAGGAAACCCATCAGCAAAACTGACAATATCGTTGTTCCGTGCATAATTCGGGTCAACAATCCTGCGGGATCCTTCAGGCATATAAACCAGTTGACAGTAGCTGCCCAGTTGTTTGGTGAACCAATCATTGATTTCCTTTTTATAAACTAAAGCATCCACGCTATCCTCCCAAATCTGTACGTCTTGAATCTGATAAGTGGTAGGCCCAAATAAAGAAATGGACAGACCAGAAGATGACTTCGGGGAAGAAAAATGTAGTTGGTTGCCTTTAATTTCTTGTTGTAATAGAGCCATCTGGGGATGAGAGCGCTGCGACAAAAATACACCGTCTTCATCAACAAGCATCCACCTACGGTCATACTCCAGTCCGCGTGTAGTGGGTTTTGATTCCGATATTCTGATACCCGCTAAGGATTTGACCGGATAGATATAAATGGCTTGTAGGTGCGGCTTATCCATCATTTCATTTATTTTTTTAAAAGTAATAAAGATAAATAAACCGGTAATGGGCTCCGTTTTTTGGCTAAATGGTATGTAATTATGATGTTGTGGCAGGGTATGTGCTTTTGCGGAGTTTATAATAAAAACTATATTTAGTTTGTTAAAAATTAAAAATGGTTCGGGATCGTATGAAGTCTACCTTAAAAACCCTCTCATTGTTAATGATCGTGCTCGGAACTGTTCCGGCATCTGCACAGTCTATTCGGTCTTTACTACGCAAAGCGAATAATGAATACGAATTACATGCCTTTAATCTAGCCATAGAATCTTATCAGCAAGTGCTGGATCGGCGACCTGATGAAACGGAGGCATTGGGTAATCTGGCAGATTGTTATCGCCACGTCAACGAAATGGAATTAGCTGCTGAATACTATGCACGAGCAGTGGAGAGTCGTCGGGTTGAAAGGCGCCATATTTTAAATTTTGCCAAAACGCTAATGGCCTTAGGTCGATATAATGAAGCTCGTGGGTATTTTATTCAATACGGCCAGGAAGGGGGTGATGCCAAGATTGGTAACCATTTTGCCCAAATGTGCGAGTGGGCACAGCGTCAAGCGGGGGTGGATCCGGATATTAATGTTGAAAACGAAAAGGTAAGCACACCGGCCTCTGATTTTGGACCTGCATATTTTCGAGATCAAGTTGTTTTTTCTTCTGCCCGCACAGATATCCAACGTTCAACGTATAATTGGGATGGCCAGTCAAAGAATCAACTGTACGTTTCACAAACAGCAGCACGAGGGCAATTAATGCCGCCCATCTTCTTGAAAGGTGAAGCGGAAGAAAGAGGTGAAGGCCCCGTCTCTTTTTCAAGTGATGGTCGGTTTGTGGCCTTCACCCGCAATAATTTTGTTAGTGGTACCAGGCAATTATCTTCAAGTGGCCTTGAAGTCAGCTTGTTTGTGGCAGAAGTGAGTCCCGATGGCCAATGGTTTAACGAACGTGCTTTTCCACATAATGACCAAAACGGAAAAACAGGATCTCCCGCTTTCACTCCGGATGCAGAAGCACTGTTTTTTGCTTCAGAACGACCAGGTGGTTATGGCGGGTTCGACTTGTATATATCGTATCGG
>JABSSK010000260.1 GCA_013214265.1 Saprospiraceae bacterium
AAGCGATTGAATTGTATGAAAACAAAAAATAAAGTGCTACAACAATGCATAACCGCAATTACGGCGGATTCGACTAGGTCTGAATCCACTCGGAATTGTAAAAGTAAGTGCTTAACCGAAAAGTAGTAATTTAAAACCCGTAACTGACGGTTATACGAGACCGTTGGGCGTAATGCTACGAACTAGAAAAAAATCAGAATCAATGAAAAGAAACATTGGTATTAAAATCAATCTACTCATTCTGACATTATTAATATCAAATCAAGTGAACTGTCAGAATACCCTTGAAAGACATTTTGAACAAATCGCAGATACAATAAAAGGGAATATCGGCATAAGTGCTCTTCACATCGAAACTGGGGAATCAATATCATTTAATGGAGATGAAAAATTTCCAATGCAAAGTGTTTACAAGTTTCCAATCGCAATGGTAATGCTTCACCAAATTGACAATGAAAAATTTTCTCTTGGAGACACCATAGAAATTAAAAAAGCGGAATTCATACCCCAAGCTGGTCATAGTCCAATAAGAGATAAATACCTAAGCGGTGCAAATCTTACAATTAAAGAAATTTTAGAATACAACGTATCACAAAGTGATGGAACAGCTTGTGATGTTTTATTAAGACTTTTGGGGGGAGCGGAAAAAGTGCAAAAAAGCATTCACGACTTGGGAGTAAAAAATATAGCCATATCAACAACTGAAATGGTTCAAGTTGCAAATGACACTATCCAGTATCAAAACTGGTCAACCCCAATAGCGATGAATGAACTTTTGGAAATATTCTATGAAGGTGATTATCTCTCAAAAGAAAGCCAAGATTTACTATTAGCATATATGTCAATCTCTAACAAATGGTTTGACAGAAGAATAAAAGGATTATTACCCGAAGAAACTGAGCTGGCTCATAAGACAGGAACTGCCCGAACCTACAATGGACTCACAAGAGCAACGAATGATGCTGGAATAATTACATTACCAGATGGCAGTCATTTAGCAATAACTGTCTTCATTTCAGACTCATACGATTCGCAAACAAAAAGGGAAATGACAATCGCAAGAGCATCAAAAGAGGCTTATGATTATTGGACAAGAAAAAATTAAAAGCACTAACGCACAACAATGTATATAAAAAATAGGCGAAACAGTAATAAATTCAAGGCTTTTGGCTCGTGTCAAACTCTGTGCTTATCCGAAAGTTTCATGCTTCGAAACCGCCTACTTTTTATATACTAACCGTTGTAAATAATAGGACTAAAGTAAAATGCCAAAACAGATAAAAGATAAGGAACGAAAAAACTTATCAAGAAACCCTTTAAAAGGATATTTATGAAATTAATTCTTACTGTACTGTGCCTATTATTAAGTATTGATTCTTTCGGGCAAAAGGTCTTTCCAGATGATTTTAGAAAAGGAGGAATAGAAATAAATTCTCAAATCGAGAATCTATCTCTTTATTCTATGGACAGTTTGAATTTTAATTCTTCTGATTTCAAAAACAATGTCACTTATATTAATTACTGGTTTGTAGGTTGTAGAGGGTGTCGTCAAGAAGAGGCACATTTAAAAGAAATAAATCAGCATTTCAATGATAGAGAAAATGTACAATTTATATCAATCACTCCATCGTCCAGGCAAAAAGTAATAGAATACTTTCAAAAGTATGGGGATTTTGGCTTTCCAGTGTACACTGTCGATGGCTTCAAAGAAGCGAAAAAATTACTTGCTGTAAAAACATTTCCTCATAACCAAATCATTGTAAATGGAACGGTAATTGAAAATTTACAGGTTCCAATTGCAACAGAAGAAATGAAAAACTGGATAGTTCATAAAATCGAAGAAGAACTTAAAAAGTTAGAGCCATAGAATTGCACAAATACTACTAAGCTAAACTATTAAGGAAAAATTACTATTTACAACAAACGATATAGCACATTCCTCTAAGTGGTTACTTGAAACTGTTCTACAAATCCGATATTTTGGTAGATATTAAAAAAGTCTGGAGGCACGTACCATATCTGGACGTTGTGCGTCATATGAGAAAAACCAAAATGAAAAGAAAAACAAATTTGATTTATCTCCCACTGATATTGGTTTTGAATATTTCTTGCGCTGAAAATAAACCAAAGATAGAAGAAATAAATAGACCTGAATTAAGCATCATGCCAATAACAGATACATTAAAATTTGCATCTGGGATACGAACTATTTATCAGGACAGTAAAAGCGATTATTGGTTTGGTAGCCATAATGAAGGAATAAGCCATTATGATGGAAATTCGCTTGAATACTTTACAGTAAACAGTGGTTTAGCTGATAATAAAATTCATTCAATTCAGGAAGATATAGATGGAAGTATTTGGTTTGATAGTGAAAATCACATCACAAAATTTAATGGCAGAGTGTTCTCGGTTTTCCAAAAAAGCAAGATTGCTAAAACTAACCTTAAAGAAGAGTCAATAAGCTTATCTGATAATGATTTATGGTTTAGATATAAAAATGATTTTGGTGTATATCGATTTGACGGTAGGGAATTATCCTTCATTGAAATGGAAAAGCCAATTCCAAATAAAATAAATGGAAGATTAGGCTTTGGTGTAACAGGAGTATCAAAGTTAATCAATGGTAAAATCTGGTTTGGAACTTCTTATGCAGGCATCTTTGGGTTTGACGGAAAATCATTTGAAAAAATCACAAATGAGACATTAGGATTAGATATCAAAATTGAATTCTTACACATAAGAAGTGCTCTTTCCGACTCAAAAGGGAATCTATGGGTAGGTAATAATGGTATTGGTGTACTTCTGAAAGTAGGAGATTCAATTACTAATTTTTCAAAGAAACAAGGAAAACTGTTACATACTAATGAGTTAGACTTAACAGTTGATAATCTTAAAGGTCTGCAAGCAGTTTTTGCAATTGAAGAAGATGAAAATGGGAATATTTGGTTTGGAGATAGAGATTCTGGTGCTTGGAAATACGATGGAGAAAAATTAATCAACTACAACAGTATATATAATCCGAAGATGAAAGGTGAAATCATCTTAGATATTTACAATGATAAAAATGGAAAACTATGGTTTATCCTGAGCTCAGGAACTGTTTTTACATTCAATGGAAAATCGTTTGATAAATTCCAAGGGTTCAATAAATAAAAATACGAACGCACAACAAGGTGTAATTGGCCATGTCTTGCGACTGCTTCGTCACTGGCAATTACACGAAACGTTGGCGGTAATTAGAGTAAAAATGATAAATACATAATTTCAATGAAATACATCTTTAAATTTTCAATTCTTTTTTTTACCATCATCATTTTTAGTTGTGGTGATAATAAAAACAAGACAAATAATGAAAATGAAAATCAACTGGTTGATGACTATTCTGCCAAAATAGACAGTTTAATATTAACAACAAATCCAAGAAAATTTAATGGTGTTATACTAATAACTCAAAATGGAGAAACTAAATATTCAAAGGAATACGGATTTTCAGATTTTGAAAAGAAAATACCAATTAACTTGAATGATAATTTCCGAATTCAATCTAACAGTAAACAGATAACAGCAGTACTAATTTTAAAGGAAGTTGAAAAAGGACACATTGACTTAAATAAACCAATCAATGAATATTTACCTGAATTAAAACAAACTTGGACTGACTCAGTAACTGTTCATCAATTACTGAATATGTCTTCTGGAATTGTCGATATAGAGAAAAGATTAATTTTTGAACCAGGAAAAGGATACAGATATAGCAATCCAGGTTATGGGCTTTTAGGTTCTATTCTCGAAAATGTGACAGGTAAAGAGTTTAATGAGTCAGCTAATCAATTATTCAAAGAATTAGGTATGAAAAATACTTATTGCTATCAATTTGATAAACCCAATACAGGACTCGTAAATGGTCACTCTCTTGAAAATGGAAAAGTAAATATCGTAGAATTTGATAGTATAGGTTTTACTAAAGAAAGCTGGAAAGACTTTATTCCAGCAGGTGGAATTATTTCTAACGTTTACGATTTAAACATTTGGGAGACAAAACTCCATAATGGAAAAATTCTTAGTTCAGGAATTTATAAGCAAATGATTACACCAAGTAACAGAGGACCACACGCTGCTTTTGCAAATGACACAATTGGCTATGCTTATGGACTTCGAATACACGACCAACATTCAACAAAACATTTAGGACACGGAGGGAGAGGAATAGGTTTTGTTTCTATTAAATTTTATATTCCTGAAACAGATGTTGATGTTATTATTTGGGAAAATATTTATGCTATGGACGGTGATTGGAGAGGTGGTAATTTAGTCTATCATTTTGAAAATAAAATACGAGAAATAGTCGTAAATAGCAATCTAGGAAAATAATAACTACCGCCAACACGGTATAAACGCGATAGTGCACAAAGTGATTAAAATGAAATTGTTACATAAAATAAAATTTAGTCATAAACCGAAAGTTAGTGTATAAAAACCGCTACTGCGTTTATACAAGACCGTTAGAGGCCATTACATTTTGATCCCGCCTGAGCAACTTGACTGAATTTAAAACAGAGAAGGACTTGCCACAAATAGACCGAAACTGGCTTACACTAGCCCATCAACAAAAGGCTACGCTGAAAGGATGGGTGACTCGTCACAAGTTGTGCCCATAAAAGCGATGGTCACCCTATATTGTTTTTTGCCAACCCGCGTTTATCGCTCGTAGCATTTTCGCCCACACCAACAGCCTTCATTATTTCGTTCTGGTCATTCGTTTCGTACGTATAAACACACGCAGAACATAGATAAATTAAAAATAAAAACGGCCTCTAACACAGTGCAACTGTCTCATGGCATACAGGTCATTAGTTGCCAAGGGTCTCATAGGAGATAATGGATAAAATATTATATTGATGGAAATAATGCGTGTAATGCCACGGCAGTTGCACGGAACGTTACCACACATTAAATGAAATCTAAAATCAAAATATTATTTATAGCCATCCTATTGCCATTGATAACTCTTGGTCAAAAACGACTGACCAATGAGCAGGTTTTGGAGGATTACAAGATTCTAAAAAATGTTTTAACAAAAGGACACCCCAATTTATATGAATATACCTGTAAATCTGAATGGGACAGTCTGTTCACAGACTTTGAAGAGAATAAAATAACCACAATTTACAACAGCAATGATTTTTATAAATCTATTACCGAATTGACAAATTACGTTAGAGATGGGCACTTAATTGTTATGAGACCGCAGCTTGATTCTGTACCGAATCTTTTTCCACTATGGTTAAAAATAATCAATAAAAAGCTATATACCGATTCTGATGATTTTGACATTCCAGTAGGTTCTGAAATAATATCAATAGATGGAGTGAACGCTATGGAAATTAGAGATAGATTAATGAAATATGCTCCCTCAGATGGATCCAATGAAACTAAAAAAGACCGTCAAATAGAAATGGAATTTGGTATTCTGCACTTCTATGAATTTGGGGCTAAATCTGCCTATCAAGTCGAATATAAAACTCCCAGTAATGAAGTTATGATAAATATCATTGAGAGCCAATCCTTTGAAAGTATCGGCAAGCGATTTACAAAAAGAAACTCGATTATAGCACGAAAGACATTGAGTGAAAAAGGCCCTTATCTATATTTTATTGACTCGCTCAATACAGCAGTCTTAACCCTAAATACCTTCAACTTGGATATAGAGAGGTTTCAAGGAGCTTTAGTAGATATTTTTAAAGAGATTAAACGGAAAAAAGCGAAGAACCTCATTATTGATGTTAGACAGAATGAGGGTGGTTATCCTCTCAATGCAATCATCACGTTCACCTACATAACCAGTGCACCTTTTAAGCAACAGGTTTCATCATCTGTGGTAACTAATAATCTGCCGGAAGAACAATACAGTCAAAATTTAGTATATGGCTATACTTATGATACTTTCTTTGAAAAATATTATAAAAATGCTGAGCAGACAGAGAATGGATGGAAGTCAACAACGGATGAAAATGAGCTCCTTATGATTCCGAACAGAAAAAAGTTTGAAGGTAAAGTATACGTTCTAATCGGAGGAAAAACTTTTTCAGCAGGTTCAAGCTTTGCACTATTCTGCAAAAACGAAGGCATTACATTGGTTGGAGAGGAAACGGGGGGAGGATATTATATCCAAACAGGGGGGTATCCGATTATTTATACATTGCCAAATTCAAAAATTAAAGTACTGATTTCATTTGTCAAAATTAGTCGTTATGGTAAAGACCAAACCATAGAAAAAGGGAGCGGAATAGTACCTGATATTGAAATTCCTCTGAAAATAAAGGATTTAATTGACAGAAATGATAGTCAATTGGATTATGCGTTAAAACTAATAAACAAGAAATAACGTGTGGTAACACTGTATATAAAAAATGGGCTAAAAAGTAGCAAATTGAAGGCTTTTGACTCGCATCAAACTTTGTGCTTAACCTAAAGTTTCGTACTTCGAAATCGCCTACTTTTCATATACTAAACGTTGGTAAACATTTGATAGCATATAAAATACTGAACAAAGCAGTAAAATAAAAAAATAAAATTCAACTTATAAAAAATGACTAGGGAAAAATCAGTAGTGTCCGGTTAAGAAATTAATAAATCG
>JABSSK010000261.1 GCA_013214265.1 Saprospiraceae bacterium
CCTAAATTACTCAAAGGACTAAAAAGGCTAGAATATCGTGGTTACGATAGTGCTGGGGTAGCTCTATTAGATGGCGACCTGAAAATTGTAAAAAGAAAAGGTAAGGTCAGCTTCCTTGAAGAAGCTGTCGAGGGAATGGAATTACCTGCTACCCTTGGTATTGGTCATACCCGCTGGGCGACACACGGCGCGCCGAATGATATAAATGCTCACCCTCACTTATCCACATCTGGCCGACTGGCTCTCGTGCATAATGGTATTATTGAGAATTATGATATTCTCAAACAAGCACTTACAAAAGAGGGCTACACCTTCCGAAGTAAAACGGATACAGAAGTACTAGTCAATTTGATTGATGCAATCCAAAAACAAGAAAATCTTGCTATTGAAGAAGCTGTAAGGCTTGCCCTGACTCGAGTAGTAGGCGCCTATGCTATTGTGGTAATAGATAAAGAAGATCCAGGGAAATTAGTCGCTGCCCGTAAAGCTAGCCCTTTGGTTATTGGACTCGCCGAGCATGCTTTTTTCGTAGCTTCAGATGCAACGCCCATTGTTGAACATACCAATAAGGTCGTTTACCTTAAAGAAGAAGAAATTGCCACGCTTACGATCTCAGAAGGCCTCGACATCAAGACTATATCCAATGAAAAACAAACGCCATATATCCAAGAACTTGACCTCAAAATTGAGCAATTAGAAAAAGGTGGCTATGATCACTTCATGCTAAAAGAAATTTTCGAGCAACCACAAACCATTCACGATGCACTTCGAGGTCGAATGCACGCCATAGAAGGCTGGATCAAACTTGGAGGTCTGGAAGAATATTCCAACCGTATATCAAAGGCCAAACGTATCATTATGGTGGCTTGTGGTACATCTTGGCATGCCGGCCTGATCGGAGAGTATTTATTTGAGGATTTGGCCCGAATACCCGTTGAGGTAGAATACGCTTCCGAGTTTCGCTATCGCAATCCCATCATAAATGAAAATGACGTAATCATCGCACTCTCACAATCTGGAGAGACTGCTGATACTATGGCTGCGCTAGAAATAGCGAAACGCAGGGGTGCATTGCTATATGGATTAGTGAATGTGATCGGCTCTTCTATTGCTCGTCTTACCGATGCTGGGTCTTATATCCATGCAGGCCCTGAAATTGGAGTGGCTTCCACTAAAGCATTCACCGCTCAGGTTACTCTGCTTTCCTTAATCGCAATAGATCTAGCCCATAAACGAGGAACAATTTCTGAACAACGCTATCGCAAATTGATCACAGAATTAGCTAATGTTCCCCAAAAAATAGAAACTGTCTTGCAGGCTAATGAAGCCATAAAATATATCGCAGGAGAAATCAAGGACCGCCCTAATGCTTTGTATTTAGGGCGAGGCTATAACTTTCCGGTAGCTCTGGAAGGTGCCCTGAAACTGAAAGAAATTTCGTATATTCACGCCGAAGGGTATCCAGCAGCCGAAATGAAACACGGACCTATCGCTCTGATAGACGAACAAATGCCTGTTGTCGTCATAGCGAATAACCCAAGTGCCTACGAAAAGATTGTAAGCAATATTCAGGAAGTTAAAGCACGTAAAGGATATGTCATAGCCGTGGTACCAGAAGGCGACAAAACGATCAGTAGCCTCGCGGATCACACTATCGAAATTCCTGCCACAGAAGAACCCTTTTCTCCCTTACTTTCAGTCATTCCATTACAGTTACTGTCTTATCATATAGCTGTTATGCGGGGATGTAACGTTGATCAACCCCGTAATCTGGCCAAATCAGTTACTGTGGAATAAAATCGCCAAACTGCGACATTATGAATGCAATAAACATGGAGTATAACTCCCAAAAAGAAGAACTCACTATTTCCGAATATGGAAGAAATATTCAGGAAATGATCAAATATGCAAAGACCATCGAGAAAGATGATCTGAGGCAAGCTTTTATAGAAAGAATTGTTGACCTCATGCTACAGATGGCGCCGCAAAGCCGCAATATGGAGGACTACCGCGACAAGCTATGGAAACATGTTTTCCGCATTGCAGAATACGATTTAAAAGTAATGCCACCTAACGGAGAAATTCCCACCCAAGATGAAGCCCTCAAAAGACCAGAAATGATTCCGTATCCCATTTCTCAAGCCCGCTACAGACACTATGGCCATAACGTTCAAGTGTTAATTAAAAAAGCCCTTGAGATGGAACAGGGAGGAGAAAAGCAAGCCGGCTTCATCCGAACCATCCTTTCCTACATGAAACTTGCTTACCGGACCTGGAACAAAGAGCATTACGTTAGTGACGATGTGATCAAAAATGACTTGAAAACCCTCTCAAACGGCATGCTGGAACTTAGTGAGGACGAATCCATCACCAACCTTACCAACAACCAAAATAATAATAACCGTCGCAATAATAGTGGAGGAAGAGGCAAACGAAACAACAACTACAAGAACCGATCAAAAGGTGGTGGTCGGAACCGAAAAAATAAAAATTAAAACTTGCCTAGATACGATCTATGACACAAGACTACTTCGAGGTAGATGGTGGTCATGTCCTGAGTGGCACACTTCATCCTCAGGGAGCTAAAAATGAAGCCTTACAGGTTATTTGCGCTACCCTACTAACTCCTGAATCTGTTACTATTACTAATATTCCAGACATCCAGGACGTCAGAAAGCTTCTAAGTTTGCTCAAAGGATTAGGTGTGGACATCAAAAATCCATCACCTAACAAGTATACTTTCTGTGCCAAAGATATTGAGCTAACATATATGCATACCCCTGAATTCCATCAGGATGCTCGCAGGATCAGGGGTTCTGTCATGTTGATTGGGGCGCTCCTTGCGCGCTTCCAGCAGGCTTTTCTACCCCAACCAGGTGGCGATAAAATCGGCAGGCGTCGATTGGACACTCATTTCCACGGTTTGGAAAAACTGGGCGCTCAATTCAAGTATGATCCTGCTGGAGGCCATTACTATGTTGAAACGCAACAATTGGTCGGCACCCATATCTTGATGGATGAAATTTCGGTTACCGGTACTGCCAATGTCGTAATGGCTGCTG
Organism: Saprospiraceae bacterium; assembly: GCA_013214265.1. GTDB lineage: Bacteria > Bacteroidota > Bacteroidia > Chitinophagales > Saprospiraceae > DT-110. The sequence goes on from JABSSK010000261.1 coordinate 3,063, forward strand.
TCCTAGCCAAAGGAACTACAACCATATACAACGCAGCATGCGAACCTTATGTACAGCAACTCTGCCGTATGCTAAGTAGTATGGGGGCCGATATACATGGAATTGGCTCTAATCTGCTCACCATCAAGGGGGTTGAGCAACTTGGTGGTACACACCATACCGTTCTTCCTGATATGATCGAGATCGGAAGTTTTATTGGCTTGGCCGCTATGACTGGTTCGGATATTACCATTTCTAACCCGCATATCGAAGAGCTAGGTATTATTCCCAGTGTGTTTGAGAGAATGGGTATTAAACTAGAACGACAAGGTGATGATTTGCGTGTACCACCTCAGCCTAATTATGAGATACAAACATTCATCGATGGTTCCATCATGACTATCTATGATTCCCCTTGGCCTGGCTTCACACCCGACCTAATGAGCATTGTTCTAGTGGTAGCTACCCAAGCGAAAGGCAGTGTACTCGTTCATCAGAAAATGTTTGAGAGCAGGCTATTTTTTGTGGATAAACTTATCGATATGGGCGCTCAAATCATCCTTTGTGACCCGCATCGAGCAACTGTTATAGGCCTTGACAAACGAACCCAGCTTAGGGGTATCTCTATGAGTTCTCCTGATATACGAGCAGGCGTTGCCCTCTTAATTGCAGCGCTCTCAGCAAATGGAAAAAGTACAATTCATAACATTCACCAGATTGATCGGGGGTATCAGAATATTGACGGACGCTTACGTGCTATTGGAGCAAAAATCAAGCGCTTCTCGAAATAATTGAAACCAAATATATTATCGATAATCTATATTTTATGCTTGGACATACATGCACCTTGTAGGTACGACCCTGCACATTGGAATACGGTAGCTCCAATATCTGAAATTCCAGTTAGATCCCTTTTGCTTTGAACCATCGATTACGCTTTATAAAATCCTTTTTGCATGCTTATTTTCAATACTACCCTTACGGTTGAACATGATATACATGACGAATGGCTCCTTTGGATGAAGCAAGTTCATATTCCTGACGTTATGAAAACAGGAAAATTTATTGATCAACGGATGTGCCGTTTGCTTGGAGTTGATGAAACAGACGGGTTTACATACTCTCTGCAATTAACATCACCTGACCGCAAAGCATTTGAACGATTTCAGGAAGAGGATGCATATGCCCTCCAAAAAATTCGCCAAGAAAAATATGATACCAAGGTATTGAGCTTTAGTACGTTGATGGAAAAAGTGTAACGCAGACCAATATGAATTCCAAACCCATATTCCAACCCCTAATCTTTCAAAAGTGTGAATTTTAGCGTAAATTCGCTAGAGCAATAGCCTAACAACTTTCCAATATAAAACCAGAGGTATGCATTTTCAATTATCAGAAGAGCATTTAGCGGTTCAGGAAGCCGCACGTGACTTTGCCCAAAAGCAATTAAAACCAGGCGTCATAGAGCGTGACAGCAAAATGGAGTTCCCAACAGATCAAGTTCGTCAGATGGGTGAGTTGGGCTTCCTAGGCATGATGGTTGACCCTCAGTATGGTGGCGGTGGAATGGACACGCTATCCTATGTTCTTGCCATGGAAGAAATTTCCAAAATTGACAACTCCTCCTCGGTCATTATGTCCGTTAACAACTCCTTAGTTTGCTGGGGTATTGAGACCTATGGTACCGAAGCGCAAAAAGCGAAGTATCTCCCCAAGCTTGCCACAGGCGAACATATTGGATCATTTTGCTTATCAGAACCAGAAGCGGGTAGTGATGCAACGAGCCAAAGAACAACAGCCGTCGATATGGGTGATTATTACCTGATCAACGGTACAAAAAACTGGATTACTAACGGAGGATCTTCAAAAATACATTTGGTCGTTGCGCAAACGAATCCAGAACTTGGGCATAAGGGCATTAATGTATTTATTGTAGAAACCGACTGGGCTGGCGTAGAAATAGGAGCAAAAGAAGACAAGCTCGGCATTCGTTCTTCTGATACCCACACTATAATGTATACGGATGTAAAAGTACCCAAAGAAAACCGCATAGGAAATGATGGTTTCGGCTTTACTTTCGCCATGAAAACCCTTGCTGGTGGCCGTATTGGCATCGCTTCACAAGCGCTTGGTATAGCTGGAGGAGCCTATGAGTTAGCGTTGGCCTACGCCCAAGAACGAAAAGCTTTTGGTAAAGAGATAGGTAAACATCAAGCCATTGCCTTCAAATTAGCGGATATGGCTACCGAGATCGAAGCCGCCAAGATGATGGTTTATCGGGCTGCCTGGCTAAAAGACCAAAATATGGACTACAACAGTGCTTCCGCCATGGCCAAACTGTATGCCTCTGAAGTAGCTATGAAACATACAGTAGAAGCTGTCCAAATTCATGGTGGATATGGATTTGTGAAAGAATACCATGTCGAACGCTTGATGCGGGACGCTAAGATTACACAGATTTATGAAGGAACGTCGGAAATCCAAAAAATTGTTATCTCTAGAAATGTTTTAAAAGGTAAACACTACATTCCGACAGCTAAACAAGTATATCTGGAAAATGCCTAAATCACCAATCAACTTGTAAAAGGGTGGGATAACTATAGTTTTCCCACCCTTTTCTCATTTTAGCAACACAACATCTACCTGATTCCCGTTGTTACTATCCTGATAAATGACAACTTCAATATGAACGGCGCCCTACGTATAGTTACTCTATTCGGAATCCCAGTGCGTATTCACTGGACTTTTATGCTCATCTTTGTGTATCTATTTTTTACTGGGGCAAATCAAAATTGGGACATAACCAACACCCTTTGGTCTGTACTATTTGTCTTAGTCTTATTTTTTTGTGTTGTGCTCCATGAATTCGGACATGCCCTTACCGCCCGAAAATATGGGGTGCGTACACGCGATATCATCTTATCGCCGATCGGAGGGGTCGCAAGACTCGACCATTTACCGGAAAAACCTGTTCAAGAGTTTTTAGTTGCTATCGCTGGTCCAGCAGTAAATATTGGGATTGCTCTACTGATCTCTCCTTATTTATTTACCATTGATGGATCAGAAATGGTTGCACTGTTCCAATCCATAATCTATCCGGAAAGTAATTACATCCCGGTTGGTTTGAACCAAGTCGATTATTTTTTATGCGGTCTGCTTTTACTTAATATCATGCTGGCCATATTTAATTTGTTCCCTGCTTTTCCAATGGACGGTGGTCGGGTTCTCAGAGCGTTGTTGTCCACTAAACTTAGTCGCTACCAAGCGACCAAAATTGCGGTTTACCTCGGGCAAGTACTTGCTGTTGGCTTAGCTCTGTATGGCGTATTTATGGTTCAAAACTATTTCTATTTATTTATAGGTGCATTCGTTTTTTTAGCAGCTGCTAGTGAATACAAAATGGTACGCAATGAATATGTATTACGACAACATCATGTCGAACAGGCCACTCGAAAAAACTTTATCCACTTGTATGTTACAGATACGATAGCGCAGGCGATCCAACAACTACCAGAAGATGGGCAACAAGGTTACTTAATACTGAACAACTGGCAAGACGTGGTTGGGATACTTACCGA
>JABSSK010000262.1 GCA_013214265.1 Saprospiraceae bacterium
AAACACTTCAAATATAACGGATCTAAATAAGATTGTTCAGTACCAGGGTGTTTGTTTTTTCTTCAGTTGTTTTTGGTCTCATTCGTTTAGACTTTTGATACTAATTTGTTAAATGATAAACCCATCGAAATAGGTAGACCTGTTTCCTGCATCACCTTTTGCCGTAAGGCACATGACCATTGCCAACAACCAAAATGTTGGTCCATACCTGTGAGATCAGCATAAAATTCATCGATTGAGGCTTTTTCATATAAGGGTACATCATCGGCAATGCCCTCCGCCACTAAGTCCGAATATCGAGAATAGCTTTCCATATCTCCCCTGATCACAACCGCATCGGGACACAACCGCAGGGCCATGCGCATAGGCATAGCTGAGTGAACCCCAAATCGACGGGCTTCATAGCTACAAGATGCAACTACACTGCGGCCACTGCGACCACCAATAAGCACAGGCTTTCCGCGCAAAGCATTGTTTTGTAGGCATTCTACAGACACAAAAAAGGCATCGAGGTCCATATGTAGGATGGCTCGTTCAAACATTATTTTCAGGTTTTGTCGTAAAGAATATATAGCTGTATCACACCTATTTCCCTCAAATCAGGGAGGTAGTACACACGGTTTCAGGGCAAGAATTGAACATCTTGTCCCATATCGGGTATGGTTCTATCTTGTCGTTTATACCTGAACCGGTGGATGCACGGATACCACTACGTGTTGTTATGGGGGTATTTTAGAAACAATTTGTTTCAAATTACCGCCTTTTTTTTCAGTTTTCCAACAAAATCATGTCAAAAAATGGTAATGTGGAAAAGAAAGCGGTATTTATCATAGAGGAATCGGTGTTTTGATTCAATCGGTTTTAACGTGTACGGATCATTCCTACCTTTGGGCAGTATGGCCACTCCATATATTGATCTTTCAGTCTTAGTTGATATCGAGGATTTAATTGGCGGCGGCATTAACCTGTTGGGGAAACTGTAAAGACAACAACGAATAGATATAGGAAGGATACCGATACCGGAGGGTGGCTAGGCACCGACTACTACTTGGTTGTAGTGATTCTGACGTTAAGGAATGGTGAACTGCATGGGCGATCCTCGTTTTTTGTACATACTTGTTACATAAATTGAACTATTCGCTTAGGAATTGTGATTATGGATACACATTCATAAACCTCAACACTTCAATAATTACCTTTGCGGCATGTGGCAAGAAATTCGATCTACGCTCAAACTTGGCTGGCCTATCATTTTAGGTAACCTTACGCATATGTTACTTGGGGTTATTGATAATGCGATGGTGGGTGCTATTCATAGTTCACAGCTTGCAGCGGCATCGTTTGTCAATAACATCATATCTCTTCCCCTAATCATCGGGACAGGGTTATCAATGGCGATTTCACAGCTGGTGGCTTCGGCCCAAGGTGAAGGTGATAATGATAAGCCTTTGCGTATTCTTTATAATGGACTGTGGGTGGTCATTTCGTTAGCTCTTCTGTTGGCGATTACAGTAACGATTCGGATTGATCTGGTTTTTTATATGGGACAGGATGAGATTGTAGCACGACTTTCACAACCCTATTTGCGTTGGATGATTTGGGGTACTGTTCCCATGGTGATTTTCATGGCGATGAAGCACTTCACGGATGGGTTAGGGTACACGCGTATTCCTATGTATATAGCGCTCATGGCTATTCCGGTTAATATTCTGGTCAATTATGCATTTATTTATGGGAAGTGGGGTGCTCCTCGGATGGAATTGGAAGGGGCCGGCGTTGGAACTCTTGTTTCGCGGGTCCTCATCATGATAGCACTTGCGGTATTGATTTTTAAGCGCTCCAAATTTGCTCTTAATCGCCAGCATTTATCGGAGCAACTAACCATTCGGCGCGACCGCCTAATGGATGTTCTACGGATTGGAGTACCTTCCGGATTACAATACGGTATGGAGTCGGCGTCTTTTGCTGTATCTGGTATTATGTCGGGTTGGTTGGGATATGTGCAGCAAGCAGCACATCAGATCACACTGAGTCTTGCGGCTATTACCTTCATGGTCTCGTTAGGGATTAGTGCTGCGGGCAGCATTCGTGTGGCCTTTGCGTCGGGACGTAAAGAGTGGAAATGGGCTCGCCAGATTGGCGTATCTACTTTATGGATGGCTGTTGGATACGGTGTATTATGTGCACTCATTTTTATAGGCTTCCGCCAAAAGCTACCTTTGCTATTCAATGATGAGGGGGCCGTAGTAGCATATGCTTCGAGCCTGTTGATACTAGCAGCCGCTTTTCAGATATCAGATTCGGTGCAAGCAGTAGGTGTAGGTATTCTACGTGGGCTTCAGGATGTGAAGGTGCCAACGTTATTTGTAGGTGTTGCATACTGGGTGATGGGAATACCATTTGGGTATGTACTTAGCTTTATTTTGGGATGGGAGATTATTGGAATCTGGACTGGTTTCTTAATTGGGTTGAGTTTTTCTGCGGTATTGTTATCTTATCGCTTCTTGCGTATCACTGGATCTAAGTACGCTGCGAAGCAGGCAAGAAAAAAGCAGAAAACGCAGGTAAGTTCGGGACCTGATTTGTAGTTAGGACTTAGATGATCTTTATCAAATTGTTTTGAAATTGTGTAGCATGGAATTACACCATCTGATTGTACATGAGTTAATAAAAGCACCTGAAGAAAACGAAGCTCGACTCTTCTTGAGTTTGGCTTGCTTACCTCCGGAGGAAAGAGCACATGAACTGATTCGTAAGCTCAATCAAACATTTGAGCAAAAATCGGATACTTTACTGGGTTATTTCAGTGCCCCGGAAGATGCTCTTTTCCCTGGGTATTTTCATATTCTACAAGAGAATGGATTTACACAAGAAGGGTTTCAGCAGTTTTCTCGTGATACTATGCAAGCTTTACAACTCAGCTTACAGGGCGTAACCGGAGCAAAAGGGGGGTATTTAGTTTATGCGGACTATACGGTGGGTATAGAACGAAATCTGGGTATTTTTCTGGTGCGAGATACGGAGGGTATCTTATTTGATAAGGATGATCATCATCGCTCCTTCGGTTTAAGAACAATTACCTACCTGAATACTGAAAAGTTGGCGATGGCCGGTCGGATCAATGTGGCCAAGTTTCAATCGGGCCAATCGAGGTGTCTTGAACTTATCAAACATGCACCTAGCCAGCGGACCATAAGCGAATATTTTACCAATTGGATTGGCCTTGATCGTCCGGAAAGCAGTCGGGCACTTACGAAGTCGTTCCTTGATATGGTCGAGCAGTTACCTCCGCCAGTGGATGAAGAATCCGGTCAACCGATGGCGACCCACGAATTTCAGGAGCAGGTTCGTGCCTTCGCTATGGAAGCGCCTCGTGGCACGATTAGTATCCAGGCGTTTGATGAGGTATTTTATCGGAACGAACCCAAAGCCCAGTCATTTATTTCGGAACAAGAACTACCGCTGGAGGATGATTTCCGATTCGATCAATCGACACTGAAACGCCATTTTCAGCACCGACTATCCGCAGATGGTATTTCTCTTCAATTTACTCGTCAGGATGTGGCTGCAGGTCGAATCCGTATGGAAGGTGACACAATTGTTATTTCAGATCCTGAATTAGCAGAAAAATGGCGACGTCAGGGCTTGGTAACTTAGAGACGAACAGATTATTGGCAACAAAATTGGCATATGAAAGCACTTACTTTTCGGGGTCGGGAGAATATAGCATATGAGTCTGTTGCTGATCCGGTTATCCAATCAGCTGGGGATGTTATTGTCGAGGTGAGTTCTTGTGCCATTTGTGGGAGTGATTTGCACCCATATCATGAGCGGGAGAAAGGCTTGGACCATGGTTGTGTTATGGGGCATGAATTCACGGGGCAGGTAGTTGAGACAGGTAAAGCAGTAAAGCTTCTTAAGCCAGGCGACGCAGTTATCAGCCCTTTCACGGTTTCTTGTGGTCAATGTTTCTACTGCCGCAAAGGGCTGACCAGTCGATGTGAGCAAAGTCAGTTGTTTGGTTGGCGCGAAAATGGCGTTGGTTTAAATGGGGGGCAGGCTGAGTACGTTAGGGTACCTTTAGCTGACACCACTTTGGTTAGGCGCCCTACGACCATGACGGACGAGGTAGCCATTTTATTGGGTGATATTTTATCGACAGGCTATTTCTGTAGTACTCAGGCCCATATTAATCCCGAAGATATCCAGGTGGTTGTAGGCTGTGGCCCGGTTGGATTAATGGCCATATGGGCCGCATATCGCTTAGGTGCCCAACGCGTATTCGCTATCGATCAGGTACCCCAACGGTTAGCTATGGCTGAAGCGTGGGGTGCTATACCTATAAATTATTTAGAAATAAACCCTGTTGATGTGATTCGCGAAGCTACCGCCGGGCGTGGAGCAGATCAGGTTTTGGAGGTTGTCGGATTGAAATCGGCAGTGCGTTCGGCTTTTGATCTTTTGCGGCCAGGCGGAACGTTATCGGCAGTAGGGGTATGTAATAGTACCCATTTGCCTTTTAGCCCGACGGAAGCATATGATCAGAATCTGACTTACCGGATTGGCCGATGTCCTGCTCGGGGAATAATGGAAGGGATTATGGATTGGGCTATGGAGGATGCCGATCAACTCTCCTCCGTATTTACGCATATTCGCCCTTTGCAGGAAGGTCCGAGTGCATACCATTTATTTGATCAAAAGGCCGATGGGTGCATGAAGGTATTGCTGAAACCAGAATAGACTTCATTATGAGGTGATATTGTTGGGTATACCTGTATCCTACTTTTGGTTATCGGGCAACGAAGCGGATCCTATTCTAGCTGATCGTAGCAGGGGGTCGGCAGCCATCCATATTTTATTGCGCAGCCGGAATGACATATTGGGATTATCGTCCATAAAAGAAAGTACCAAGCGAGCCGCTTCTGGCGACTGGTGTCCGCTCAAATTAGCATCTGCCCAACGTCGGGGAAAAAAGATGTCACCCGTGGTTTGTATTTCGGGCATCATGTCCAGAGCAGGAATAATAAAGGCCAAGGCCGACTCTGCTCTTAGCGGATGATGCAGGTAACTGAGGCCTGCGCTTACCCATGGTTCTTTGGCTCGGTTAATTGGATTTTTTAGTGATTCAAAGAATGTAATTCTTTTTTCTATGTCAGGAGATAGAGCGGGACTAAGGAATACAAAACGCTCTTGCTGATCCGGATTTTGAATTTGTCTGGATTCGGTCTCTATAATTTCTTCGGCACGTTTGGGAAGGTAAATAGCTAGACTAGCGGCCAGAGCGATCCGACGATTTTCGGTTAAGGTTAGGAACGGGAGCGGTTCGTCACCCAACCATATACGGTACAAATATTCTTGGTGTGCAGGGCTGATTGCCATCTGGCGATAAGCATTCCAGAGTTCATTCTGGACGGATTGTAGTGTTCCACTACTTAAAGCATCTCTTAAAATTTGACTGGACGCAAGGGCTAGTGCTTTGCGTTCTGTTGGTTTTATATACTGCCAGAACAAATTTTGCGCGTAACTAAGTATTCTTTGTTGGTTAAGGGGGTCACTTTCTCGGGATAGGTTTTGTAGGTAAGCATCAAATACAGTTGTAGCTGGAAACGTATGTCGAGTTACTGCCTCGTACAGCGACCAGTAAATAGTTGCGCGTACAATGGGATCAGGTAAATCAGGCAATAAGGCGATTAGGGTAGCATAGTTTTCTGCTTTCAGATCAAAAAAGCCATAGCTCATAGGGCTGGCGTTGGGTAGAATCGCTTTGGGTAAGGGCGTACCGGGATCGAATGTGATAGTTGTGATTTTGTCTTTCAGATTCCCCTTGACTTTTTTACAACTATCCGGGGTAAAGATAAGGGCCAAGGTTGTCATTTGGTTCCAGAACAGGTTGTCGTATGTAGTGTTTTCTGCCTGAATGATTACTTGATCCAATGTACCTGACGGAGAGGGTATTGTTTTCACAGTATAAGTAGGCATGTTGGCTCTTTTCACCCATACTTCACTCCAGGCTTTCAGGGTTTCGTTGGTTTTTTGATCTAAGATATGGATTAGATCGTCCCAAGTAGCGTTGGCATAGGCAAATTGCTGTAGGTATTCGGCGAGGCCTTGCTGAAAATTTTCTTCTCCTAGCTGGGACTCGAGTTGCCGCATGACGACAGGCGCTTTTTGGTAAATAATCCGGCCATAGAGGGTTCCTGCGTCCTTAAGATTGTCCAGTTTTTGTTGGATAGGATGACTGCCTCGGCTTCGGTCCTCACTAAAAGCACTTGGTAAGTGTGACCACAAAAAATTAAGTTCATGATTGATATCAGGGAATGTTGGATTCACCATTTTAGCAGCCATGAAATTAGCAAATACTTCTTTTAACCAAACATCATTGAACCAGTCCATGGTAACCAGATTACCGAACCACATATGGGCTGTTTCATGAGCAATTAACCTAGCTCGACGTAATTTTTGCGTTTGTGATGCATCAGATTCCAGCATTAGGCTTGATTCCCGATAAAAGATATTTCCAATATGCTCCATACCCCCATATTGAAAACCAGGGATAA
>JABSSK010000263.1 GCA_013214265.1 Saprospiraceae bacterium
CATCCTACTCGTTCTGGTGTCTTGCAAAAAGAATGAGGAACACAATACCATTGTAGATGCGTCATCAAAAGAAGTCACCACTATCCATTTAGTGGCACAAGATTGGCCAGGAACTGAACCTAAACCTTACGATATGCCTGTTTTAAAAGGTTTAGACCACTTAGCATTTAATACCAGTTCTGATTTGCTTTTAGATGAAAATGATTTGGTGCTTGGTATTGAATTAGCAGATGAGTCTTTAGCAATTCCCTTAACCTATATGGAAGGTTTTGAAGTCGCCAATCTAAAGCTACAGGAGAAAAACTACCTCCTTACCTGGTGTCCACTAGTTGGTAGCGCCAAACTATTTAAGGACCAAAGTAATACCAAAACTGCAGGATTTGATTTTGGCTTCGCCTTAATGGATAATAATTTATTAATGGTAGACCGACAAACCCAAACCGTATGGAATCAATTATCTAACAAAGCGATACATGGCCAACGCAAAGGCGAAACCCTACAATTAGAACCGAGCATACAAACAACATGGCAGTTTTGGAAAGATAAGCATCCTGATACTAAGGTCTTAATTAATACCGATACGACAAATGCTATTTTTCCTTCAGAAGTCTTTAAAGAACCCTTTTACACCCAATGGCAACCTTCGGATGGGCGTTATTTTGATAATGGTAAGCATGATATTAGTAATCTAGGACTTGGTATTGAAATAGCGGATACGTCTGTATTCTTTCCATTAAACGCTCTATATAAAAACCAAAGTCCAGTTGAATATACACTCGCAAATACCACGATGACCATTCACTTTAATGTTGAAGGCTTAACCGCTTGGGCAACAAACTCAAAAGGAGAATTAATGCCATCTACACTTGCTTACAATTGGGCATGGAAGGATTTTTATCCAGAAACAACATGGTTTAGCTCAGGAAAAAAACACAGCCATGATTAGCAAATTGCATTTAAAAAACGAAACCAATCTGGCAGGTTTTATCCTGTTTTTAGGCACGTTTTGTATCCTAATTACCATTGGTTTTGAATATACTATTGGCTGGATTGGTGTGGAGCGATCTGCAAACGAAATACCCTTATTTATCTATAGGGTTTGGGACGATTTAAAGCATATTTGGGCTTGGCAGATTTTTGGATTTTCGTTGCAATGTATCGCTTTCATTTTGCTTTTAAAAAACGCAACACAAGCCTTTAAAAGCCTGTTATGGGCTATTCTTATCGTCTTGAGCATATTTATAATTATTGGCTTCGGGATATGTTTAGGTAGTTATTATCCTGCATTAGAAGTATACAAGCAGCAACCTCATCTTTTTGAAGCCATAAGAGGTGCTGTACGATTTTTATATGGCCGAGGAGGTCTGCTTAGTTTCCTCATTTTAGCACTTATATTTCTCTTAGAATTATTCTCTTCCAAAGGTGTAATTTCTAAAAAGTGGGGGATTCCTGCTCTTTTGCTTATTGCAACTGGCGTACTCTTAAGCCTAGTGCCTTCATTACCTGAAAAAGTAATCGGCGCATCTATCTTTTTTATACCACTAAGTATTGGCTTTGCCTATTGGATGGCAGGTACAGAAATAAAAACTACGCAATCATGAAACAACTTGGAATCATCATTTTGTCTGTAATTACATTAAACGCTTGTCAAGCTAAAAGAATTACAAAAACACAATTCACCTATCCAACGTTGGGCAATATTAACCGTAACATAACTCTGGTATGAAAAAATTCAAATATTTACATCTTTGGTTAATAATACCTTTTCTAATAACATTTTTCGGTTTTTACTTTTCTTATTGGTCGATTTTTACGGAAGTACCTTTTTATCAACATGTACATGGTTTAACAGCAACCCTTTGGTTTTTGTTAATTGTTCTACAACCCTACTTATACCAGAAAAGCAACATGAAAATGCACCGCACATTAGGCATAATCGGATTGTTTTTGGCAGGTGGCGTTGTTTTTAGTTCGTTGCAAATCGTTCCAAATAATCTAAAAATAAATATTTCAGACCCCGGTCAAAATTATAGTTTCATATTTATGGATTTCGTAACATTAATAGGATTTTCCTATGCGGTGATATTATCTATTTTAAATAAAAGAGAAATTGAACTTCATGCTAGGTTTATGATTTCAACTGTCTTTTGGATTATGTTACCTGCCTTGACTAGACTCCTATACTTCCCTCAAATACCAATATTTGGACGTCCAACACCTTTGACGTTCAAGGACTGCCTATACCTTGCCGGTGTTATTATTCTTATTGTGCTTTTGGTTTTAATCCTCTCGGATTATAAAAAACATAAAAAAATATTCCTTGCTTATTCTTCAGTTAGTATGGCAACTTCTCTGATGATACTGACCTTCAATTACTTTGCCAAGGCTAAGTGGTGGATAAACTTTTGTGACACTTTGTTCGGAAGTGGATAATCAATACACCGCCCAGTAACTGCTATACCTCAATATCAATAAACGTAACAAAACCATAGTACAGTCATTTTAAAATCGAACAAGTCACTAAGATTAGAAACTAGAAATCAATTACCAATGAAATATTTCTTGTTTATTTTAATTCTTTCCCTTTTATCCTGTGATACCTCAAAAAAGGATGTTGCTAGATTCACCTATCCACCCGAATGGGAAGAACATGAAGCGGTTTGGATAGACTTTCCTGACGAAACTGGATGGGGCGGTGGAATGCTGCCCACGGATCATCTAGCTAGAATCGAAATTATCAAAAATTTGGTGAAGCACGTATCTGTAAACATCATTCTTCCCTCAGATAAGATGCGTATGGTATTGGATAGTATGCTTATAGAAGCTAAAATTAGTATGGAGAACATTACTGTTTTTAAACATCCCTATATGGTTGGTGCAGCAATACGCGATTACGGACCTGTTTTGCTCACTAATGGAACTGAATATCAAATGGCTGATTTCAAATTTAATGTGGAGGGAGCCGTTTACGGAGATTCCACCTTTCTTAAAAGAGCCCAAATCGACAATATTCTAGCAGATTCGTTAGGTTATTCGGTTAACCCAATCGACCTGAATAGCGAAGGAGGTGGATTCATCACTTCGAGTAAGGTAGTATTACTTTTTGAAGATTTTGCCAAAACCAGAAATCCAGAATTGAGCCTGAAGGAAATTGAAAATCGGTTTCTTGATGCCTTGCAAATGGAGAAGCTCATTTGGATAAAAGAGCCTATGTTATTAGATAAAAATTGGCACAAAATTGAGCACATTTATGGGCAAGGCGGCAACTACCATATGGATGCTTATTTACGGTTTGTAAATGATTCTACCATTCTGATTCCCACAATAGAAGCTGCAATTAAAGATAAAACACCCTTATTGAAGGCAGATTATAATGCCTCTATTGCAAATTTAGAACGCTTAAAACAAGAAACTAACATAGATGGGAAACCATTTAATATAGTGGAAATACCTCACCCTGACCTTTCATTATATCAGTATCAATTTCCTTTAAGTGATTACAATAAAGACATGTTCACGTCAAGTAAGGTTGGCGATACAATTACGTATGTACCCATTATGGGCTATTCGAATTTCCTAATCACCAATGGTGCTGTTTTGGTCTCTGAATATTGGAAACCCGGTCTTCCAGAATCGGAAAAAGAGAAGGATGAAAAAATGAAGGCCATTTTACAAACCTATTTCCCCAACCGAGAGATCATTGGTATTAAAAATGCACTTATGCTCAATTGGTTTGGCGGAGGCATCCATTGCCAGACCATGCAGGTGCCTAAAATCACTAAACAATAGACATCATGAAAACCGTTGTACAACATTTTATTGTTATTGCCTTACTAATGACCACCTCCCTTACACTAAGCCAGAACCAACAAGAGGCAACAACTGAAGATAGAGAAAAGATCTTAAGTGCTATTAAAACTTACAACAAGGCTTGGGAAACAGCAGATGTGGAGATGGCAATATCAGCCTATGCAGACGATATCTATTGGGTTAATTCTGTAGGTGATGTAGTTAAATCCCGTGAGGATTTAAAAAAGTATTTGAGCTTCATCTTTCAACTTGATTTTGTAATGCAAGCTAAGAGGGTACATCAAACTGATGAGATTACTTTTCTATCTAAAGATATGGCCATCGTACATTCCATACACGTAGAATCTGGCTCGCGTAATTTTCATTTAAGGGTTTTTCAAAAACAAGAGAATACATGGAGCATTACAAACCACCTCACCAGTAAAGAACATCCAAAAAATTAATTCTATTTCCTAATTATGAAAAAGTACAAGAATCTTCACCGCTACATGATTATACCAATGGTCATTATGCAATTGGGTATTGCTTATGATTATTGGGGCGATTTAACTGACAATGCTTGGTCGGTACACATCCACTATTGGAGTGGTACCTTATGGTATTTTTACCTCATTATTCAACCTTATTATGCTACCCATGGACAATTAGAACGGCATCGCACCAACGGAATTATTGGAATGTTTTTGGCCGGTGGAGTCTGTTTAACCGCATTGAGCATGATGCATCGCGATATACAAAGTGTACAAAATGCAATTGCCAATCCTGAGCGATTTGGCCCTTTCGAACCTTACTTTTTTTATGGAGCCATCGCCTTAGAAATCCCAATGATTTTGGCATTTGGCTATGCTGTAATCCAATCTATTGTAAAACGAAAACAACTCGAAGATCACGCTTGGTGGTTAATATCTACAGTTTTCATAATCATGCTTCCGGCTTTGGGTAGGGGCGTTCAGTTTTTGCAAATTGCGATGAATGGCTTTACACTAGATATTAATCCCATTTCGGGTCTATTAATTTCCAATGCCATTATTATTAGTCTTATCATAATTACGGCACTTAAATACAAACACCTTAAACATCCTGCTACGTATTTGGCCATTGGTGTGAATATTTTCAATTGCTTTATGGAACCCTTGGGCAGATGGACGGCTTTACAGGAATTTTTTAATGCAGTGATTAAGGGATAAGATGAATTCATATATCTCCAAATAATACACCTATAAATGAGACAAAACACCCGTAGAGACGCGTTAAAAAAACTCAGCCTTTTTGCAGGGTTTTGCCTAACTGGCGGAAACCTAGCACATGCCAATTCAAGTGCTTTTCAAACAACACAAGGGATGGTTTTAAAAGCTGAGGATGGCGAAGTTTGGTATATCGGCAATACGCGAAAAGCCGAAGTCATTATTAAAGTAGCCAAAAGTGATCGTTACGTACCCGAAATGTCACTACTCACAGAAAAAATTCCTGTAGGTGATGCCATACCTATGCATAAACATGCTAATGAAGAAGAGTTTTTATTTGTTCAAAAGGGGCAAATAGAAATTTACTTAGATGATGAAACCCAAGAAGGCAATGCTGGAGATTTAATATATGTCCCTCGTAATACTTGGCATGGCTTTAAAAATAATGGCAAAGAAGAGGTAGTGCTATTTTTCGGGTATTCACCAGCTGGTTTTGAAGCCTACTTTAGAGCTATTGGTACCAAATCTATGGAAGAAGAATTGGGCTTTACATCTCAAGATTGGGAACGTACGAACAAAAAATTTGGCGTTGTATACAAAACCTAGAAATCGTCTCAGCAACTTAATAAGTAGGTAAAATTAGCAATCATTACTAAGAGTCATTTAACCATGAATTCTACACTTCAACAGTACCGAAACACACATAAATGGATGGCCATTCCATGGCTCATTATTTTTATCGGGTTTACGCCGCAGTATTTTATGACATGGTTATCCGAACCGTGGGCCTACCATTTACATGCCCTCTCTGCCATAGCTTGGTACATACTCATGGGTGTACAACCTTATTTAATTACACGTGGTAACATAAAACAACATCGGCTTTGGGGCATGCTGGGCATTTTTATAGCTGGCGCTGTGGTATTCTCTGCTTTATCCATTGTTCCCACCAACGTCTATTTTGGTGCCATTGGCGGTTTTGAACCTGTCTTTTCTGCTTCTTTTTTTTATGGATTAGTATTAACAGAAACACTTCAGGTGATAGGTTTTGGATTGGCGGTCGTCATGGCTATCGTAAACTCAAAAAAAATTGAGGAACATGCTCTCTGGATGATTTCCACCTTATTCTTTGGATTAATGCCTGCTTGGGGGCGCTTAATAATGTTTCCAATATTGATAACTGAAGGGGAAATTTCATGGCTTAACACACAAACATCCCTAAATATTGGTGTATCGATATTTATGCTCGTGATACTATATATTGGGTACAGACTAAAAAAATTAAAACACCCTGCTATCTTATTGTCCCTCTTTCTTGTATTGTTAATGTTATTTTCAATTCAAATCGGAGAGCTAGAGTGGTATCAGGAATTGGTTACTAAAATAATGAAACCAACTGTACCTTGGAATATTTAATCCTACTACAACAGCGGTTATAAGTAATTACTTGCCCTTGCCTACTTCTGAAAATCCTTGTAAATTTACAAGCTGGTATGTACTTGCAAAGTTAAATACTATCTCGATAACTATAAGGACACGCAAATAATC
>JABSSK010000264.1 GCA_013214265.1 Saprospiraceae bacterium
AATTCAAATCCAGCGACATATTTTGAATTTAGTAAATTTTACTAGTCCATATACTATGCTTGCGGCCGACGTCAATGCATCTGGGAATATTTCTACCCTTGATCTCATTCAGATCAGGCGGGTTATTTTGGGTGTTGTGGA
This sequence comes from Saprospiraceae bacterium, assembly GCA_013214265.1. GTDB lineage: Bacteria > Bacteroidota > Bacteroidia > Chitinophagales > Saprospiraceae > DT-110. Next base: position 142 of record JABSSK010000264.1, read on the forward strand.
TGGATTTGATGCATGGCCAGACTGGTTCTTTATTCCTGTTAATGCAGGTCTGAATAATCCGGACAATCCATTCGAGGGTTTTAACGAATCGAGTTATATTTTGGAAAACTTAACCGATGATATATTGGACTTTGATGTGATTGGGTTTAAGCCTGGAGATGTAAATAACAGTGCTTCCCAATGATTAATATACCATCATTAGGAAGCACTATTATTTATAAGGACCTACGTTTATTGTTTGATTAACCGTAACCACTGACTTGCTCGGGTACGGGAATCACGAAGAACCAGAATATACACACCCGGTTCAAAATTGTCACCAAAAGCAAAGGAATGATTAATACCGTTGATGGTACTTTGCTGCAATAATTGACCCTGAGCATTAAAAATCTGTATATCCAGTTTGTTTGATGAATTTGGTGCGTCAATTTGCACTTGAAAGGATGATTTTGTAGGGTTAGGCCAAGCTGTTAGTGATGCCTGTAATCGGGTTACAGGGTCTTCCAGACTGGTGGTTACGCCGGCATCAATAATGCTAAAAGCATCGATAGCAGCTTCCACAAGGTGGCCGTTCGGAGGTAAATCACTTGTCGTGATTCTGATAACTACCGGACTTGATAAATCGACCGTACCACTAAGCTCTAGGGAGTCCATATATTTCCATTCACTTTGCGATTCTGAAATGGTGAACAAGGTGAATTCTTCTTGACCATTGGAAATAGATACAGTTAAGTTATCATCGAGGGGTGAGCCACCACCCGTATTCACAAACCATACTGCTAAAGATAGTCTGGGGTCCTTGAAGCCTGAAAGGTCGATAGGTGGGGATTCGAGGATAACGGTTCCATCATCTACATCATCAAAACCCGCACTGTAACCTCCATTACCAGTCATAAAACACTGATTCCCAAAATCACCCGAATAGTCAAAGCCAGGATTGATAAATCCGGTTCCGAAATCAGTTCCTATAGGAATTCCGCGGGTCCATAATCCAGAGATAGCATCACCACTGGATTGCCATCCAAGATCAAGATTAAAGAAATCCTGATAGCCTTGCTCAAGACTTACGATAATATTGCGGTCTTCATTTATTGTAATTGTACCGAGCTCAACTTCTTTGTAACCCCAGGCACCGGCGTACAATTGGTATGAACCGGACAGGATATCACTTGATGTAGCTACTCCGGACTCATCAGCACGGAGTTGGTAGGATAAAACTTCATTTTCTAAAAAGAAAGATGCTTGTGGGATAGGCGCCTGATCAGCGAAAAGGTCTTGTGCTTCCAAACTGAGGTTATATACCGATTGGGCCTGCAACAACACTTCAATTTCCGTAACTTCTCCTGATGTTAAAGACACCTCGATGGTGTCGGTGATGTAGCCCAGTTTTTTTATTTCTACTTGATAAATACCATTACCGAAGATGCCAGTCTTGAATGAGCCAGCGTCATCTGATTCGGACTGGTTAGCTTGACTATTAAGAATGGTAATTTCAGCGCCAGGAAGCAAGCTGTTATCCCGGGCTGAACGAATCAGTCCTTCCAGATAAGCCGCACGGCTATAAGATGGCTCAATGACATAAAGACCGGTGCTAATGTCGGAGGCCAGAATAAGTCCGGATGGTAAGAAAGGGTATGCACCCCAATTGCCATCCGTTCCGCCGTCTCCTTCGAAGAAAGTATCATAACTACCAACTTCAACTAAATTAGAAGGGCGTGTTGCATCAACCACTTTTAGGCCATCAGTATAAAAAGAGGTTACCAAGAAACCATTGTGATAGTGGGTGTTATGTGGGTATACACCTCTGCCTACAGTAGCTGCAGGTCGATATCGGTCTACCAATTGGATATTGTCCAAATCGGAGACATCATAAGCTTCCACAAAAGCATTGGGTCGCTCGTCAGTGGTAAAGATGAAATTACCATCGTCGGAGATCCAAGCGTTATGCGTAAAGCGAAACCCTGTTGATTGATTTGCCAGCAAGATAGGCTCTGATTTATTGGTTACATCAACAACTGAGAAAACCCCATCAATTATGTCAGACGTCCACAAGGTGTCCCCACGCACAAAAACATCATGCGAATAGTTCGTTGGCGTCCTGCCCATATACTTAGGTTCTTCGGGGTTTTGATTGAGGTCGAAAATCAGTACACCATCACTGATACTACATCCTGAAAGATATAAGAACCCGTTCTCATCAATATACACGTTATGACAATCCGTGAGCTGCCTAAATTCCCCATTTAGAAATATTGTGGGTTTGTAGAATGTCCAGTCGACCGTTTGGGGTGCAAGCGCCATATCGATTACTAGCAATCCATCCGTTCCTTGGTCAGCTATTACGTAAATGTAATTGTTAAATGTTTTTATGTCGCGCCAAATACTGGATGCACCCTCAATATATTGAGTCAGACTAGGATTGGCGGGGTCCTGAAGATTGTAGATGGCTGTTCCTTTACGAGTACCTATAATACCATATTCAACACCCAGGGTGTCGGTATAGCCCCAAACATCAGAATATAAATCTTGCGCGTAATCATTGGCTTGCGATACCAACCGGAGGTTGAAGTTTTCTTGTTGCGACTTTTGTCCCAGCAAAAGAAAAGGAATGAAGAAAAAACCAAAAATAAACCAACGGCCTAAACTCATAAATTGATTTTTGTAACTGCTTAACTATTTATACGCTAATAACGGGGAATTTGGTTTAATCGCCTAATAAATTCTTATGCCTTTCTATTAATAACTGCAATCGTCAAGCGGCTGACACAAACGAGCTTTTCTCTTTTGTCTCGAATTTCTATGTTCCATACATGCAATATGCGGCCAATACGCACTGGCGTTACTTTTCCGTAAACAAAATCATTGGTAGCAGAACGCAGATGATTACAGTTGATTTCTACGCCTACTGCCATCTCCGTATTAGGGTCAATACAAAGAAAGCTGGCCACACTGCCAATGGTTTCTGCTAAAGCTGCACTCGCTCCTCCGTGTAATAATCCAAAAGGCTGTTTCGTCCGATGATCGACGGGCATTCTTGCTATTAAATAATCTGGTCCTATTTCTACGAATTCCATACCTAAGTGTCCGCCAAGGTTAGTGGCACCCATGGCATTGAGTTTTTCTAGAGTTATGTCTTGCTTCCAAATCATATGTGGTAATTATCTGACGATGATTATTCCTCTAATCAATTTAATTTAAAATTGTTCTTCGTTAAGACGCTCATGTTCTATATGATCCTAGTTTGTAGCCCTTATGTTAATGCCTGAAAATCATAATGTTGATACTGAAAAATGATGTTAGAAAATTAACCCACAGAAAATAGGTAGAAATAGGAAAAAAATCACTTCATTCTCACAATTGAATGAAAAGTAAACGTTTTAGTAAAAAAAATATGTGTTTAAATTGTTGATTTACAGTGTTTTATGAAATTACGGAAATCTTTTGGTAAAGTTTCAGGTTTTATTCCGCTTAAAGCCATTTTAGTGTCATTGGCAGGGTAATTTATTCCAAAAACTGAATTACCTACTTAACCAAAGGGAAAATGAGCCATATTGTAATTGTATCTAAAAACAAAACAAACAAAATCTCTATAAATTAATACACAAACTTAAAATGGATTAGTAGACCAAATTATAGTTGCCATATAGGCCTTAGGTCGAGTAAATATTAGTTGAAAAGTTAACTACAGCGAATTAAAAACGTCTTAAAATAAAAACAGTGTTCTAAACTAACAAAGCGTTCTATGCCGCGTATTCTAACATGTATTATTAAGATTCAAATGAAAGAGTTATTACATTTTTAATGTACAATAAGTACAAGGGGGAATTTAAGTACAGATTTTGTGATGTATTCAGAAGCAGTTACCTGTCTTCTGAATACGTTTTTTTGGGGTGTGGTAATAGGTCTTGATAAAAGTAATCTAACCTTATTGATGCATACCAAATTCATATGGTAAGTTTAGTGTGTAATAGTAGCAGTTCATTCTTTATCTGATATTGTGTAGGAAAAGCCCTTATGTCATTTATGGGCATTCAATGATACACTTGACTGATCCTTGCGCCAAATTTGTATATTAGGGTTCTGCTATTAATACTGGCCTAACGATTTTCAATTGTAGCAGGCATCTGAACAAACATACTACGTGCAATTACCACCATGGACCGGAATTTATTTGCTTCTAATCTGGATTCTTCCGTACGGAAGCGTTCGTTTTTTTTTGGCGTATCAGGAAATTCAAATTGAGAAGCGCGTCTCTCAACAGATATATGCATTAACATCTGAATCGTCCCTTTTCTTTTTCAAGATAGCCCGAAAAGATAGTGCACAGCTGCTTTCCTGGGAACATGAGCATGAGTTTTCCTATCAGAATCAAATGTTCGATGTGGTTCGAAAAGAAATCCGTAAGGATAGCTTACATTTGTGGTGTCTCTGGGATGTGTCCGAGTCTAAATTGAAGAAAATTGAATCAGAAGGTACAGTGGGTAGGCCTGATGGGAACACTTCTGGAAAAACTCATTTTTTAGCCTGGACTTTATCTCAACTATTGGTTCTTCCCGATAAGCATCATTTACCTATTATACCACCATTATATCTGCAATCTTCAGGGTATTGGTCATACAACGATACCAAAGGAACTGAATTGAAGGCACAACATTTCCAGCCTCCCGAGAGGGTTTGATTATTGTGAAAAAGGCTAGAGCATTTACGAGCTATATCATAAATGTAAACATTACTTATTCCTGTTTTAATGAACAGGCTAATAAGTCTTATAGATTAAATTCAGAATTATGATCAGATGGATTGTAGTTTTGGTATTGATCGTGTGTGTGGGTTCCATGCATGGTCAGACTCTACGGGTTGTTGAAAAAGATACCGGTATTCCACTCGAATGGGTTACCGTACAAACTATTTTAGGCGATTGGAATGATATTACCAATTCGCAGGGTGAGGTTACCCTGCCTGCCCTTCCTTTAGAGACAATTTTGATATTTCGACGCGTTGGATTCACGTCGATACGCTATTCTATTGCAGAACTGCAAGCACAAGACTTACTCTTATTATTGGAGCCTACTGAATATGATTTGGATCAAGTGGTTATTTCAGCGGCGCGCAGAGTGCAGGAAAAAAGATATGTGTCGGCTCGGATTCAAACAATCCAGTCGGAGGCCATTGCTATGCAAAATCCTCAAACAACAGCAGATCTGTTGGGTGGAGCTGGGGAGGTTTTTATACAAAAGAGCCAGCAAGGAGGAGGAAGTCCTATGATTCGGGGGTTTGCAGCCAACCGATTGGTATATGTAGTAGATGGTGTGAGAATGAATACAGCTATATTCCGTAGTGGGAATATCCAGAATATTATCAATATTGATCCTTTTTCGCTTGAACGTGCCGAGGTACTCTTTGGTCCAGGCTCCGTTATTTACGGCAGCGATGCTATTGGTGGGGTGATGAGCTTTCAAACTTTGCAGCCTCCATTGTCGAATAATTCGGAAGCCCAAATTTCTGGAAGAGCCGTTGCCCGTTATGCATCTGCTAATCAGGAAATGACCGGTCACTTCCGCTTTGGTGTTGGTTGGGAAAACTGGGGTTTGGTTACCAGCATGAGTTCTTGGAAGTTTGATCATCTGCGACAAGGTCAGAATGGGCCTCGCGATTATCTGAAGCCGACCTATGTTCGGCATAAAAGTGGAACGGATGAGGTTATTCGTCAGGATGATTTGTTATTACAGATTCCATCCGCTTACAATCAGATGAATATGATGCATAAACTTAGATTTATGCCCAATGACCAATGGGATTTTACGTATGGGTTTCATTATTCAGAAACTTCTTCTTACGGACGCTATGATCGGCATAACCGCATGATTAACGATCTGCCCCGCTATGCGGTTTGGAATTACGGGCCTCAGAAATGGATGATGAATAATTTATTAGTAACCAATAACCATCAATGGGCAGGGTATGATCATATGAAAATACGTATAGCGAATCAAGCTTTTCAAGAAAGTCGGGTTGATCGCAATTTTAAAGATCCACAGCAGAGAACTCGACTGGAAGAGGTACGCGTTTGGTCTTTTAATCTGGATATGGATAAGCAACTGGGGGATAACTATTCCCTTTTTTATGGTTTGGAGTATGTTGATAATACGGTGCATTCTACGGGAGAAACTGAAAATATATTGACTGGGGAACGACGCCCCTCGTCATCTAGGTATCCGGATGCGTTCTGGCGTTCCTGGGCAGCTTATGCAAGTGCGGAATACCAACCCAATCGTGTACTTACACTACAAGGTGGGATGCGTTTGAATCGTTTTTCTTTAGATATGAGTTTTTTGGGTAACCAAGATTTTTACACCCTACCTTTCGAAGAGGCAAGTAATGACC
>JABSSK010000265.1 GCA_013214265.1 Saprospiraceae bacterium
GTACCTATATAACAAACCCACAGCCCCGGTGTCTACTTCGTAGATCCGTTCGTCCTTTGCACAGTCACCAAAGCAAAAATAACCGATAAATCGGATTGTTAAATAACTCAAGTGTTAAAACGAGACCAAGTCCAACCTATTGCCCAACTAGGCATGTAATCCCCGGCGTTTCATCTCTTTCATCACCAAGCTATATTCTCGACTCATATCCCCTGTAACTGAGGTATTCTCAGAAGCCCTGCGAATTAGGTAAGGAACAACATCCCACACACTACCATAAACAACATACTTAGCCGATGTATATCCATGGTAAGCAAGGTTGTAAGTCAGATTATCACTCATACCATACAACTGGCAGAACATCAAATGGGGGTGGTTCCGAGGAATATTTTTCTCACGAATCAAATCTGCCATTAGTAGGCAGCTATTGGCATTATGGCTGGCATTAATAGTAGCAATCTGCTCGAAGTGTTCCAGACAAAACCGTAATCCCGTGTTGTATTTATCATCCGTAGCTTCCTTGGATGGATTGATTGGAGAAGCATAGCCTTTTTCAGCAGCACGCGCTCTTTCTTTTTCCATGTATGCGCCACGGACCAGTTTGGCTCCTAATATGAACTGGTGTTTTCGAGCAGCATCATAGGAATGCGTCAAGAACTCCAGACGATCCGTGCGATACATTTGAAACGTATTGTAAACCACAGCTCTCTTTGTATTATAGCGTCTCATTAACAGGTTGACCATATGATCAATAGCAGGTTGAATCCAAGACTCCTCAGCATCAATCAGTACGGATACATCTGCTGTTTTTGCTGCCTTATGGCAAATGGCATCCAAACGTTTGAGTACATTTTTATATTCCCATCGTTCGTCATCAGAAAGGGATAGCTTCGTCGACATTGCTTCCAGCAAATCAAATCGGGCTAGGCCGGTCACTTTACAACTCACCATTGGCGCACTTTTGTTCGTCGCAGCAAACTCAATAGCCCGGATGGTTTCGTTCATGGTCAGATTAAAATCTTCTTCCGTTTCTTTTCCTTCAGCACCGTAATCCAGAATAGTTAAAATATTCTTTTTGTAGAGTCGGTCAATCGTTGGCTGAGCATTCAACAAGGTTGTACCCCCGCAGAACTGTTCGAAAATGGTATTTTTCACAGCAGTTTTTACAAATGGTAAGCGCAACTTAACAGCTGCCAAGCCAATTTTTGACCCCAGCCCTACCAGCCAATGCTTATTCATCAGACCAAACAACCAGGCCATTTTCCGTAAATCCTTATTCGAACGATCCCCAAAAGCAATTTCCGAGTTTTTAAAATCCACCCGCTGCTCATTAGAAATACCCAGTATGTTCCGAACCTGTTCGTCCGTTTGTTGCAGATCAATAACTGGTTTCCCTTCCTTTTTCATAACTGATTTCCTTATCCAGAGCGCAATGCTCCGATGTCATTTAGTAATTGGTTAGTATTATCTAAATCCGACAAATTACTTTCCTAAAATTATGTATTCCATATCAACCAAGCTGCCTCAGCCTGGCCAACTAGCATATCATAGCCATTCTCTACTTTTGCACCCTGCTCCTTACCTTTCGTCATAAACATAGTTTCCGGAGGATTATATACCAGATCAAAGAGGACATGTTCAGAACCCAATACGGTGTAATCCAAGGCAGGACACAAATCAACCCGCGGAGACATCCCCAATGGCGTCGTATTGATAATCAGTACACACTCTTTTAAAAGAGTAGCCGAAAGTTGATCATAGGTTACATCTCCTTTACCCAGGGTACGCGAAACAGAAATATGTTTTATATCCAGCTCATTCAATACGTACTGAACCGCTTTAGCAGCACCTCCCGTGCCTAGTACCAATGCCTTATCAGGCTTTTGTCCATCCAGTATATGTAGTAAAGAGTCCCGAAAACCAAGAACATCTGTATTGTACCCAGTCCATTCCTGCCCTGCTATACGAATAGTATTGACTGCACCAACCATCGAAGCACCTCGATCAATCGAGCTTAAATATGGCTGAACAACTTCCTTGTAAGGAATCGTTACATTTAGTCCTATCAGATTAGGATACCAAGCCTGTAGTTGAGGTAGATCTTCAATGGCAGCTAATGGAAACAATTCGTAAAAATGAGTATCTGCCAGCCCCAGATGTTTGAATTTATCTGCAAAATACGATTTCGAGAACGAGTGTGATAACGGCTGACCAATCAGACCGAATAATCGTTCATATTGTAATAAGGATTCTTGATAATATAGTCGTTCCGTTCCCATTATACTGCTTTTCCCTTACCTAGGCGGCTCAGTAAAAATACCAAACTAAACCCTACAATCATCATACCAATAGCTATGCCCAGCATAGGGTCACCTTCGAATTGCGACGGTAAAACCGACCTTTCTAAGAAAGGTACCTCATGACCCGTAGAGTCCATACGATAAGAAAGAACATTCCGCCAAGGCCATATTTTATTGAGCGACCCCATCATAAAGCCAGTCAACACCGCCATCGTAAGGTCATGAAAACGCTTAAACGTCCAGGATAGTACCCTGGAAAAGGTTGCCAATCCCAATAAACACCCCAATCCAAAAACAATGAGAATAATCAAACTGTCTACATCACCAGATTGAAGAACCGTTTTTATAGCCGGAATAATCAGGGTGTACATTCCCATCAAAAGCAATATAAAACTACCCGATATACCAGGAAGGATCAAGGCACTAATAGCGATCATTCCTGATAAAAAGATAAACCCATAAGCACCATTTCCTTGGCTAGGCGTAGCGACCGTAATCCAGTATGCTAGTCCTGCAGATAACAGAACAGATAGTACGCGCGTCCAGTCCCATGTTCTTACCTGCTTTCCGATATACCAACTAGAAGCTATTATCAGTCCAAAGAAAAAGGCCCATAGCAATACAGGATAATGTTCAAGAACATGGGATACCACCAAAACCCCCGTAACGACGCCCAGAGCCATTCCGCCCAATAAGAACACCAAAAAATTCCCATTAGCTATTTTCCAGGCACTAGGCAAACCGCCGTCACGCCAAGCTTTGATCCAAGCAGGACTGAGAACCGATTTTATGGTGTCAATAAGTTCTTCATAAATTCCAGTAATAAATGCAAGTGTACCACCACTCACGCCAGGAATAACTTCTGCTATTCCCATAGCCATGCCTTTCCAAATTAAGCCAACGTTCTGAATTAGTTTTTTCATAATATAAATATAGATACGAATGCCATAAGAAGAAGCACCATGTCTGAAATTAAATTAATATTATTCTCCAGAATGAGGTCGACCTTTAGATTCGCCCTGCCGAAATGCATTTTCCAGCGATTTAAAATAAGCGGATTCCTCTGGGGTTATCCCTTTTTTTAAGACCTCAAGATTAGGTTGCCCTGCATCGACCCAAGCAGTATACCAGGCACTACCGATCGTCCGTATACTAGCACGCCAACGCGACTCTACCATGCCCCGCATACTTTCCTGATACGCGCTAGCATAGGCTCTGCATTCTACCCGTACGGTCCGACCCAAACGTTCCTCAAAACAATACTGTTGATCGAGCGGAATCATCTTTGCTATTTCTCTTTCAATCACCAACACGCTATCTACTAATTGGTGGCTGGTAAGTACTACATCCCAATAAAATGAAACTGGATCCGCTATATAAGTGGCCCGACCAACAAACGGATCATACTGAGCATCCGCAAATAATTCAGGTATACGGCTTTCCCAGAACGCATGGATTCCTCGCTGGTTCGTCAATTCCCCATTATAGTTTTCGGTAGTATGTAGTGGGACGTGTCCATCGCCAACGTAATGCCCCATTTCAGCTGATAGCCGAAGAATAGCCATCAGATTACCAGCACGAAAGGCTTGCGTTAGTTGCTCCTGAAAGTGAACTAAATGATAAGGTAAAATACCATATGCAGAAAAATGATCAATTATCCGGACCGACTGGCAGTCTGTTTCCAAGCCCAACACCTCAGACAGCAAAGAGCAATCAAGTTGCCATTCATCCTCATAATACTGAGGCATGACATATTCGTTGAAAAAGGCCTGATATGCATTCAGCGCAATAGGATTGCGTTCCCATAATTCCGCAATAGTGGAATCGGTACCGATGTATCGAAGGTATTGGCCTGTATAATCTATACTTTCAGAAGTGATCAGTTTAAGGGTATCCCCTAAAGCATCTATAACCTGAACTTCCGCAAAAGCACGAATAGCCTCAGGCCAGTTTCTAGGTACATTATCAAACGGGAATGTGCCCCAGTGGTCAATATCTATGTAATGTCGTACCGCCTCATGGCGAGTGGCATATCGCCGCTTATCAGGATCAACCGCGTGCTCTGTGATGTATTCAATATTCTTTTTATAGAACCCAATCATCTCTGGAGGCAGTGTAAAAACAGCCAACCGATTGATTCTACGGTGGCCGAAGAAGCCCCACTCAGGCTGGATCGTCCATCCACTGCTGACCAATACAATTACACTGAACAGTAAAAAGCCAAAGATTTGACGCGACATGAACACCATCTTTTGTTGATAGGTAGCAAGGTACAGGTAATCATTTAATTCTGCAGCGCAACCTGTTAATCTTTTCCACCATAAAAGAAAGCATACGGCATTAGTATTTCTTGAAATACCCGATGTTGTACTAGAAAAAAGTCGCCTTTGTCGGTTCCAGCAAAGTAGCGTTCAATCGGCTTTTGTTCGATGGGTTCATTGTTATTCCATACGGTAGTCAGAGGCCTAACCGGCCAAAGTCGAACTACATGACTGGACTGATCGGCCCGCTCAACGGTAATCACGGAGAATGGTAGTGTACCTCGAATACTATCTTGTCGTGGATTTGTATTCTCGAAAGCTTCGGCCCCAATGGATTCAAAAGCATACAAAAAAGCTTCAGAGCGTCCCGGCACTAATGGCTTTTGTATTTCAGGCGTAGTGGAGTAAAAGGGTTCAACCACAAAATCTTTTGCAGAGTGGGTAAGTACAAAACTCTTATCGCGCTGTCTGGGATATTCAATAGATATCTGGATTACGTCTCGGTAATCCTCTGCAAATACCGATTTATCTCGCCAGTCATCTCCTTTTAGGTTATAACGGAACCGCAGGTTACCTTCCCAATTTGGCAGATGAGCCACATACGGCTGCTCTGACCCTTCCATGATCACATGGGTTCCTCGTTCATCAGCCGTTCCGCCTCCAACATAGTACGTTTTGAGTATCTTCCCATCGAGGTCATAAACCATAACTTTGATACCAAAGGTGGCTAAATCTTCAACCATGTTTTGTACGGCCGCATCTGCAGGCTTATATTTTAATTGTATTTCACCGATCGCATGCAATAGGTTTTCGATAGCATTTTTACTGGCGCGAAATGTGTCATTATCACGCCAAAAGCGGCCTTGCCTTTCCAGCGTCACCGTTTCACCATCCCGGTGTGCCAAAAAAATTTTACCCACAGATGCTACATCATCAACCTTGAATATACGATCCTCCCCCAAGGTACTGCTCTTCGTCATATTGCTACTGCTACTGAGTTTGACTACGAAAACCAGTCCTACGATGCCAATGGATATTAATAACAGAATTCCTGTACGATTCATCATGAAAATACTTTTACCAAAAGGTTAAACCACAGCGTCCTTTATTTGCCCAAACCTACGTTTTCTCCAAAAAGAATATCCTAAACCGAAAGTGGCCAAGAACAGTAAGGGTAAGGCAATATTAACCAGCTGCCATGTCATTTTTTCCTGTTTCGCCTTGGCTGTATTTAACAACCTCAGTTGCACTTCTTTACCACGAGCTTCAATAATCCCTCCTTCATCAAGCAAATACTCTAGGGCATTCATCAAGAAATCTTTATTCGCAAATGTATACTGCTCAAATGGATTATATCCCAGCGGACGTACTTCCTGGCTCTGTCGGGTAACTGGGTTACGAGCAATATCACCATCTGCCACCACAATCATAGCATTAGCTGGCGACTTTGTCTCAAAACTTTGATCCAGTGCTTCGAGTCCCTCCAACATAGCCGAATTAACTCTGTTTTCATACAACGAAGAAAATTCACCTTCCAGAATCAGTCCCATTGCTTGTTTTCCTGATTGGTATTTTTCGGGTTGCAGCCCGTAGCGTAGGAAATCAAAATTCATTCGTATTGGCGCATATTGCAACCTGGAGTTTTCAGTAGACTCCACAATTACCTGCTTCTCAAGTGGGTACTTCGTCCGTATCGTGGTATCTAAAGTGGAAGGGTAATAGAGGTTTACTGGGCCTAATCCTTTCACTATCGGATGCTTGCCATTAAAGGTTGCAACCAGATGATAAGGGTAAGGAAATAACTCCAATTGTGGACCTTCACCAGTCATTCCTGTTGCTAGTGGAATACGCGTATTTTGAAGGTCGAGAACCAGATTAGGATCCAAGCGGATGCCATAGCGAAACAATAAATCATCAAGATTCAATTCATATGGTAAAGGTACGTACTCTTTT
>JABSSK010000266.1 GCA_013214265.1 Saprospiraceae bacterium
AGTAAAATAGGGGGAGTGTAGAACCCCCTGGACACCTTTACCATACCTCCGACTGGAGGCATGTGCTTTTTCCAGGCCAATCAACTGATTACGGGCATCAAATCGGGGGGCACCAACCACTGGTCCTTTGCCAAAGGCCCATCCATTCGTATACCAACCATCCCAATTCCCATCCCGAAAATCTCCAATTTTAGCAGGAGCGGGTATGGTTTCCGCATCGAAGGTCTGATTTACAGGATTAGGCAAGGATTGAATAAAGGCTTCTTGAGCGCGTATCTCATCGAAAGTTGGTTTGGATAAGCCCACACCTATTTCCTGTCTTATTTGTTCTTGGATGCCATCCAACTGTTTACGTACATATTGATCTCCCACCTTCATTCTAGCGGGTAAAGGCCCAAGGCGGGCGCTTTCGAGCATACCATACATGGCGTAGTAATCTGTAGTAGGAATGGGATCAAATTTATGATCGTGACAGCGAGCGCAGGTAACGGTTAAGCCCTGAAACGTTTTCGAGGTCACGTCAATCATATTGTCGATCCTATCCAGCTCCTCCCCTTTTAAACTGACTGGACCGTGTTTCCCTTCTCCCAAGAATAGATAAGCTGTTCCTGTAATGGACTCATTAAAGCCCTCGATGGGATGGACCCTAGGATTTTCCAGCATATCGCCTGCCAGATGCTCCTTTACAAATAGATTGTACGGGACATCCTCGTTAAAAGCTCTGATCAAATAATCTCGGTAATTCCATGCGCCGCTAATGGAAAAATCGAATTCATGCCCCATATGTTCTCCGTACCTCACCAGATCCATCCAGTGGCGCGCCCAGCGTTCGCCGTAGCGAGGGGAAGCTAGGTATCGATCAACCATAGCCTCATAGGCGTCGTTAGCATTGTCCGCAAGGAAAACGTCTATATCGTCGGCGCTCGGTGGCAAGCCCGTTATCAGAAAGGATACCCGTCGGATCAATTGATTTTTGTTGGCTTTTGGCGCTTTTTGTAATCCCTTAGATTTCAGCTTTTGGTCAAGCAGGTAATCGATAATCTCTGGTGGTGACCATTGCGCTACCTTCAGGGGTATATCGGGCGCTTTCGGTGGGATAAAAGCCCAATACGTTTCCCATTTGGCGCCTTGTTTGATCCATTTACGTAATAAGGCCACCTCCCGGTCGCTTAAGGTCTTATTCATTTCAGGAGGAGGCATTTGAATAGCTGGATCGGAACTTTTCACCCGGGTTAAAAGGCTGCTTTTTCCAGGACGGTGTGGTACAATGGGATACTTGCCAGATTTTAGGGCTGCGGTGGCGGCCTCCCTAGTATCTAATCTTAAACCCGCTTGACGACTGCTCGAGTCTGGCCCGTGACAAACAAAACAGTTATCCGACAGAATCGGACGGATGTCATAGTTGAAGTCTACCGTTTTAGGGAGGCTATATTCATTCGGATCACTCCAGAACGAAACCAAGAAAAACAGTAATAGAAGTCCACTCAAAATGAACCAAATTCTTTTGTTTTTCCAGTTTACATGATGTTTGAACATAGTTGATGGCAGATAGCGCAAAAATACTTTACCTATAAAATAGGAACTTTTTTTGGAGCGCGCGCTAAAAATGCTGCCTCAAGCCGTACAATGGGCTTAGAATAGTGCATGTTCTTTAAGAAATAACCACCCTAACCCTAGATTTCTAGATAATCTAAAATGGCCCAGACGATCCTAAACCATGCCAGTTATTAGCTTAAATTTTAATAAACTAGCTGTGAAATATGGAAATAGGTAGGAGTTTATCTTCCGTAGAGACCCTACACTTATAGGTGGTATTTCTACAGTAATCAAAAAAAATACAAAAGGATACGTTAAACCTGGTTGTAAAGCATAAATTTGATTAACCAAGAGGTTCCCATGTTCACATGTCCGGAAAATTAAAACCAAAAGATAAAATGAACAGAATAAGCATAGCGATATTGATTCTTACATTAATTGGCTGTAGTGAAGGTAAGTTGCAACAAATTCAAGAAGCAGAATTGATCAGTCGAATTGTAAACCAGGAAATGCCCGATCCTTCCACTGTCAAAATAGTTACAAAAGAAGGAACCGAATTAAGTGTTGATTCATCAAGATTATTATTAAAAACAGATGCCTATTTTCAAGACTTTTATGTCAATGACAAAAATGAAATAATCCAAGTTGTAATAAGAGAAAAAACCGAAGCTGATGAAGAACTAATAAATAAAATAAACCAAAAGTTAAGTGAAGGACCAGAAGTCAAGCCTGTAGAAGTAAACTGTAATAACAAAGTTGATTTATTGCAAGAGGTATTTGATAGAGATCAGAAAATGAGGCGAGGAGAATTAGGCATTGACCCTAAGGTTGACCACGAAAATTTAGAAATCATAATCAGTTTTCTGGAAAAATGTGGAATGCCTACACTAGAAGAAGTCAATGATGTACAGATGGCAGGAATTTGGGCTGTTCTTCAACATGCTCCGGCAAAATATCAAAGTAAATATATTCCACTCCTTGAAGCTTCGGCCCAAAAAGGTGATTTAAAATGGAGTGTGATCGCTTTAATGAAGGACAGGGCATTAATGTATGAAGGGAAGCCCCAAATCTATGGAAGTCAAATAAAAAATGGTGCCTTATATGACTTATTTGAGCCTGAATATGTAGACCAAAGAAGAGAAGAGATTGGCATGGAAAGCCTAAGGGTGTATTTAGAAAGGTTCAACATAGCTTTTGATGTTGAACAAAAAAAGAAATAAATGAGGTCTACGAAAGTCCAGCCCGGCTACAGCATTAATGCTTGAAAATTAGGGTATAGCAGGTTCTTGATTATAGTTATTTTCGCGTTAAGGATAATCTTTAGTATTCGATACATTAGCAGGAAAAAACTGATTTTGGCATTTTTACCACCTTCAAATAATTCTAAGTTCGTTTTCTTGGCTACTAATCATAGTTCTTGGATAACGGAACCTTTTGAATACCCTCATTTTTACACACCTACTCTGCTGGCGCAGGAAGCGGCAAAAGACTTGCAAAAAAGGCTGATAAATGATCTACCGGAGTTGGTCGAACAACCTAAAGGACGTATGCTTGGGGTTTTGGTGGTAAAGAATCAGGACAACCAGCTCGGTTATCTTTCCGCGTATTCGGGGGAGCTGCAACCTGAGCTAGAAGTTCTACCTTTTGTTCCTCCGGTTCATCAGCTACCCAAAGGAGAAGACTTTCCTGAAATGGCCCACATCAATACCATAAGCAGAGAAATTAGGTCTTTAGAAAAGAACGAAACCTATAGCTTACTTAAAGTGCAGCTGCAACAAACTCAAGCTGAAGTCGAAGAAAATATCCGGAGGCATAAAGCAGCCGCCAAGAAAGCCAAAGCCGAACGCGACCACCGTCGAGCATTGTCGGTGAACCTACCAGAACCGGAACGTCAGGAACTACTGCAAGTCCTTTCGACTCAGGGGGCAAATGCCGGAATGGACCTCAGGCGCTTTACCCGAGCCCAAAAAGAGCGGTTGGAAGGGATTCGGGAGGCTATTTTGGTCTATGAAAAAGAGATCAAACAGCTCAAAGCTTTGCGCAAAGCTAAATCAGGAGCGTTACAGGAGGCTATTTTTAAGTCCTATGTATTTTTGAACAGCTTGGGCGAAGGCAAGGACGTAAAAACCGTTTTCAATGATTTTGGGATCGAGGTTCCTCCAGCTGGAGCCGGCGAGTGTGCAGCTCCTAAACTATTTCAATATACTTTTCAACATAACATGACACCTGTAGCACTAGCTGAGTTTTGGTGGGGTCCCTCCCCTATTTCAGAAGTCAGAGAACATGGTCAGTTCTATCCGGCTTGTAAAGGAAAGTGTCAGCCTATTCTATCGCATATGCTCACCGGAATTCCGGTTAAACCCAATCCCCTATTGGAAAATTTTGGAGCAGGTAAAAACTTAGAAATATTGTATCAGGATGCGCATTTGGTGATTATCAATAAACCTGCGGGCATGTTGTCCGTTCCAGGAAAACATATTACGGATTCGGTTCAAACTCGCATACAGAAAAGCTACCCCGAAGCGACTGGCCCCATGATCGTACATCGGCTCGATCAAGATACTTCAGGCACCATGATCATTGCCCTGACCAAGGAGGCACATAAGCGACTGCAGCAACAGTTTTTAGTGCGTTCCATTCATAAAACGTACATAGCCGTTCTTGAAAAATCTATCCCGAAAACGAATGGAACCATCACGCTACCGCTAATCCTCGATTTTCATCATCGCCCGATGCAACGGGTGGATTACAAGTATGGTAAACCCGCCGTAACGCATTACAAAGTTTTGGAGAAATCTTCGAACCGAACCCTCATCAAATTGAACCCGGTTACCGGCCGTTCTCATCAATTACGCGTTCATTGCGCACACAAATTAGGGCTCCATGCTCCTATTGTAGGCGATAACCTATATGGTACCCGCTCCGAACGACTTTACTTGCATGCTCAACAAATCGAATTTGCTCATCCCATCACGCATAAGACAATACAGATTACAGCACCAAGGCCTTTTTCACTCTAAAAAGTAGTGTAATTGATCGCAAACTAAAATATGGAGGTAACCCGCTCATCTTGCGTTCCTTTCTAATAAACACCAGCACTACTTTAACTGTACAAATGACAATAGAATCCATTTTCTGATTGTCGAATTCAGGCAATAGTTGGTGCATGTAATGCCTACAACAAATGCTCCTGTATACAAAAGATAATGGATGAATTGCTGGGGCGTAAGAGCTCCTTACCAATTTTAGCACACTTTTCCCAGGCTAGTTTCGGCCTACGCAGCTAAATGATAAATAGTCAATTCTGACCGGCTACAGAACGGAGAAGACTATAAATCGAAACGCTAAACTTATGGATACCTAAAAGATTATTAGCAAAAAGGTATCTTGTAGTATTCAAACTTTTAAGCCTTAACCACACCATGAAAACAGAAACTAAGTTCAGAACCTGTCACCTGTGCGAAGCGATGTGCGGTCTTGAAATTGAGGTTGCCAATAATGAGGTTATCAGCATCAAAGGGCATCAAGAGGATATTTACAGCCAGGGTCACATTTGCCCTAAAGGGGTTGCCTTAAAGGATTTGCATGAGGATCCGAACCGCTTAAAACGACCTGTAAAAAGAACTGCCGACGGTTGGAAAGAGATTTCCTGGAAGGAAGCCTACGATACCGTAGCGCAGAACTTTAAACGAATCAGGAATCAATTCGGTAATGATGCTATTGGGACCTACACCGGTAATCCCACCGTTCACAATACGGGTACGGCCTTATATCTATATGATACCATCAATGCCATAAACACTAGGAACAGATTTGCCTCGCATAGTCTTGATTCCGTTCCCGTTTTTGTAGTGAATCAGATGATGTATGGTCATGCTATGCTTGCACCTATACCCGACATTGAAAACATCAATTACTTTTTGATTATTGGTGCTAATCCGATGGCTTCGAACGGAAGTTTTATGTCTACCCCAAATATCAGAGGCAAGATTAAGAACATTCAGGAAAAGGGCGGAAAAGTAGTGGTGGTTGATCCCCGGAAAACTGAAACCGCCAAAAAGGCATCCGAGCATCACTTTATCAAACCTGAACAGGATGTGCTTTTACTTTCTGCTATGATCAATGAAATCTTCCGAAGGCAAGCGGTCAAAGAATCGAAGGTGCTGGCATTCACAGAGAACATAGATACATTAAAAAGCATAACTGCCCCATATACGATAGACAAAATTGCGCCCCTTACTGGTTTATCTGCTGCTGCCATTCACAGCATCGTTGATGACTTGCTTAGTCACTCCAATCCGGTCGTTTATGGTCGCTTGGGCATCAACACCCAAACCTACGGCACCCTTTGTCAGTGGCTTATACAATCCATTAACATCTTGGTTGGGAGTCTAGATCGACCAGGTGGACTAATGTTTACTTTGCCTGCGATTGATTATGTCACATTGATGGCCCACGAATCCAAGATGTATCGCTATCAAAGCAGGGTTGGGAAATTTGATGAAATTGTAGGTGAATACCCTACTGCCACCCTTCCTGATGAAATCTTAACGGAAGGTGAAGGGCAAATCAAGGCTCTGCTTTGCATTGCTGGTAATATTGCCCGTTCTGCTCCTAACTCCAGTCTCGTAGAAAAGGCGTTACAAGCATTGGATTTTATGGTAGCTGTTGATATGTATATCAACGAAACCACGCAGTATGCGGATATCATCCTGCCACCAGCAGTAGGACTCGAAACGATGCACTATTCTTTTGTATTACATATGGTTGCCACCAAAAATACGGTGAAATTCAGCCCTTCTCCCCTACCCATTGCTGCGTACCAACGCTACGATTGGCAAATCATGAGGGAACTGCAAAGGCGACTGTATGATGGGCATCTGATTGGTCGGAGAAAGAACAATCTGATGTCGCGGCTG
>JABSSK010000267.1 GCA_013214265.1 Saprospiraceae bacterium
TATCCTCTTTGGCATCTATGCTGAATTCAACGGCTACCATCTTTACAATGGATATCTACAAGCCTTACTTTGGTAAGGAAGCCTCAGAAAAGCGCCTGGTTACGGTTGGGCGTATATCTGTTGGAGTAGCTTTAATTATAGCCGTTATTCTAGCACCTCAATTGAAAAACTTAGGTCAAGTATTCCAATACATTCAGGAATATACGGGGATTGTGAGTCCAGGAATTCTAGCGGTCTTTATGCTGGGATTATTCTGGAAAAAGACCACCAATAATGCTTCTGTCTGGGGAGTTCTGTTATCAATTCCGATTGCACTTTATTTCAAGGTCGCACCTAATGGCTGGGCTGAATCCGTATTATTCCTGAACTTACCCTTTATGTGGCAAATGTTCTGGACATGCTTATTGAGTATGGCTATCATGGTCATCATCAGCCTGATGGAAAATAAAGGAGAGGATCATGAGAAAGGTATTACCCTAACGCCTGATCTATTCAAAACGGATCGGGTATTTAATATTAGCTCTGCTATTATTATTGTGGTACTCATTTTCTTGTATTTCATCTTCTGGTAGTATTTCCCAACTACCTTACGGTAAAAAAGCCTCCAACTGGACTCAGTTGGAGGCTTTTATGATTAATGGACAACCTGATGTTTACGGCTGACCAAAATAGGTCATACCTTTCAATGCACGTCCTGATAAGTCAAATAGTGTGGCATTATCCCAGTGTGAACCTTGGCCCCATTGGGTATAGCAGGACGTAGAAATCCAGGCTGGTTCCCAATAGATTATGCCGGAGCCTCCTCCATTTTTTACAGCTTCTTCCAAGGCCATCATAAAATCAAATTGGCCATTTTCACTGGCTGGAAAACCCGGGACCAAAGCTTCCTTACCCAAAATATTACCTGCACCATCAGCGTCTTCCAAAGTGAAAGGGTAAGCTGTTTCGACGATCATTAATTTTTTTTGATGGGTTTGAATCAAAGTGGATATAGCGGTGGTTAGCCTGTTTAGGTTATAGGTTGACCATGCAGGGTAATACGAAACACCTAGCCAGTCAAAATCTGTAATACCATTTTGGGCAGCTTCTCTAAACCACCAGAGGGCATTTTCAGGTTGAGCAATATGGAGCATAATCTGTACTGGTTCATCCAGTTCAGCGGAAAGGTCTCGTACGGCTTGGATACCACTGTTGATCAGCTTAGCATTGCGGTTCCAGTTTAGGTTGTAAGATTGATTGGGATCTTGAAGGATTTCAATATTGATTTCATTACCAATTTGTACGTATTGAGGTAGGAGCCCAGCTACGGAGAGTTTTTTTAAAACGTTGTACGTGTATCGATATACCGAATCGGATAAAACATTTGGACTGCTGGCAAAAGGAAGCCAAGCGGCCGGTATTTCTTGTTTGCTGGGGTCGGCCCAGGTATCTGAGTAGTGAAAATCAAGCAAAATGTCCATGCCAGCTGATTTCGCTCTTGCAATTCCTAGCTGTACGTCCGCAAAGTTGGAGTAAGCCGTCCAGGTTGGACTGTGCCAGAGTCGAAAGCGGGCGATATTGGTTCCGGCATTACCAAATATTTGGTAAGGATCGGATTGTACTCCGGTAGCGTTAAAGAATTGGGCATCGCATTCCAGCATTTCATTGGTATAACTTAGGTCCGCCCCACGAACAAATTCATCAGCACTGGTAACAGGAACTGTCGGATCAGGCACCTCCGTTTTTGGATCGCCGTTGAGGGTGCACCCAAAAATTAAAAAAACCAAAATGACGCAAATAAAGTAACGCATAGTCTATTTTTTGCGGAAGCAAAAAAAGAAGAGTACTCCTCTATTGGAGCACTCTTCTGGAATGGCACAAATCAATTCCTTCCGAATTCAAATTGTGCATTATTGCTCCATGGTAATGGATCTTGCTCTATTATTAACCGTCACTGTATAGGTGCCAGGTGTTCCTATAAAGCGAAAGTTATTATCACCATCCAGCCCATCTTCAAACAGAGAACTGATGGTATATCCTGCATCTACGTAGTAAGGATAATTCAATCCTGACCCCCAATCGTCACGTACCTGAAAGAAACGGAATGTGTTATTGGAAAATTCCATCGTAGTTTGCCAAACATCCAAACTGATTTCTTTGGCTTCCGTAGGGGCATTCCACGACCATCCGCCAGGTGTTGCCGCACCTACCAACCAAAGGCTGGCAGATGGTGTAAGTGTAATGGTTTTATTGTTCTCATTTACGGTTAAAGTATAAATACCTGGCTCACCGATGAAACGGAAGTTGCTATCACCATCATTCGCATTTTCGAGTAGTGGATCAATGGTAAACCCTTCCCCTTCGTAGTGCGGGTAATTATAGCCTGAAGCCCAGTCTCCTTTTGTGGTGAAGAAGCGAAAAGCATCATTAACCAAGCGAACTTTGGCTTCGTAAACCTTGGATTCGCAACCAAATTCAATGGGGGTACCCCAACTCCAACCTGCGGAAGGAACAGCGGCACCTACGACCCAAATGGAAGCACACCCACCACCGGATAAAGTACGCTCGAGCCACACCAAATTGATGGTAACCGGATCAGAGATTATATCGGTATTGTTCCCCGTCCCTGCACCTGCATAAGCACGCAAGCGAAAAAATACCTGGCCCATGTTATTGGGGTTACCATCGTCATTCGTTGTTGCAGGATCATCATCTAGCCCCAAGTCAAATGCATAATCAAGCAGGGTGCCTACTGTCACTGCTAGATTCGTTTTATTGGTGGAACCTACGACATCAAATGCTGAGAAGTCAGCAGAAAGAGAAGCATGAAGGTCGTAGGTAATGTTAACTGGAGCGCCAAAATCAGCAGGCTCCCAAACAAAACGTTCCGCTATATTATCTTCCGTTTCGTTGGATAAAAGGTATTCATTTGAGAATGAATTGGTAAAAGATATACCTTCTGAAGGCGTAGCAATGAAGGTAATATCATTCTCTTCTTCGCATCCGGAAAAAATGATTAAGGATGGAATCACAAAGGCTATAAATAGTAACTTTTTCATTATAAAGCCGTTTCTAATTGTTTTTTAATGCTTTGATTGTTGCGTGTACATGGGCTTAATACCCGTCGTTCTGAACCAAATTGGGATTTGCTGCTAGACTTTCACTGGGTAAGGCATATACTGCTCTGAATGCAGGAATAGCAATTCCGCCAACCGCATTTCCCTTCCATGACCAGTTGTAGGCATTTCCTACAAATCGATCCCAGCGCATCAGATCTTGACGGCGATGAGATTCCCAGTGTAATTCTACCAGGCGCTCATCCAGAATGAGATCGAGGGTAAGATCACTTTCCAGAATGGTATTCAGGTTGTTGGCCCTGATTCTAAGATCATTAAAGTAGGATGTGGCTTGTGCCAATGTACCCCCTCCTCCACGAAGGTGAGCTTCAGCATACATAAGGTATACATCAGCTAATCGAAACATAGGAAAGTCAGTATCGACAATGCCCAGGGAAGAGCCCGGTGAACCATCGGAACGCCGGTTTGACCATTTCTGAATGATATATCCTGTAGTTTGATCGGTAATGTTTTCTACTTCAATTGTACGGTTTGAAGTGATGAGGGTATTGCGATCATCAGTATCGTAGGTGCCGTTGAGGAAGATTTCCGAAAACTGGCGTGTCACACGCAAGGCACCACCCCATCCACCGGAATTAACACCAAAATCTGAGCCGTTAGCTTCTTGAGAACCTACCTGACCATTGATCATCAGGGTAGTTGGGCCATAATTCTGGGTGACAATACCATCAGAGAGAACCGGGAAGATAATTTCAGGCGTAGCATTATTCTCGTTGTTATCCGCTTTGAATAGATTCAAATATTCAGGAGCTAAAGTATAACCACTGTTAATAATCTGTTCGCAGTAGCGGATACAATCCGAATATCGATCTTGTCCGATAAATACTTCGGCATTCAAATACAATTTAGCAAGAAGCATCATAGCTGCGCCTTGATCTACACGAGCATATTCATTCTGACGAGGTGCAATAAGGATGTCCATTATATCAAGCAACTCTGATTCGACATAGCTGAACAATTGGGGCCGTTCAGCCTGAGGAGCCTGTAAGGCACCAACCGGATCAGAATCAGTAACAAAAGCGGCTTTACCAAAAAGATCCATCATATGGTAATACGCCAAAGCTCTTAAAAAACGAGCCTCCGCCCGATAAACAGCAATGTCGCTGCGAAGATCGCCCGAAACACCTCGCTCATCTAGTTTAGGATTAGCAGTTTGGCGTAGGTATTCATTAGCGAAGGCAACCTGGGCCATCCCCCGACCGTACATCCCGCGCAATAAAACATTGGCTGCACCCCACGTGGAGCGTTGAATAGGCGCCAAACCTGGGTCGTTTTCCCAAGTCCAAATAGCTTCGTCAGTAGCCAAATCCTGCAAGTTCCACAACCCACGACCATACTGGCTGGTACCCGCATCGATCCCTGAAATATTTGAGGACCCAGGTCCTGTCGTTCCCGTAATACTCAGATTAGCATAGACACCCGCTAATCCCTGGCGATAAGAATCTGGAGTAGAATAAAAATCATCCGCTAAAAAAGCGTTGGGATCTCCTGGCGTAACATCGAGGTCTGCAATGCATCCTGCCAGAAACAGCAATCCGAATACCGCTAGTAAAGATTGTTTTATGCGTATCATTATGTTGCTATTTTTCAATTTAGAATTGTACATCCAAGCCGAACAAAAAGGTTCTGGCACGAGGGTAAATTGTATTATCAATACCACTGAATATTTCAGGATCTAGTCCGCTATAATTGGTGATAACCAGTGCATTTTGAATGCCTGTATACAAGCGAAGGCGAGCTGTCGATTTGAACATATCCGGTAAGGTGTATCCCAGTGTTACGTTATCTAAGCGCAGAAATGATGCATTTTCCATCCAGTAATCAGAGAGTAAAACCTTGGCTGTTGTGTTGAAGTTAGATGCTTCAACTGAAGTTGGTAGATTGGATAAAACATTAATGTTTTGAATCAGATCATACTGCGCTCGCGAAGAATTCACATTATTGTACATGTAATTCCCAATACTGGCACGCAGGTTAAAGGAAAAATCAAAATTTCTGTAAGAGAAGTTGGATAGGAAACCCAGAGTTAGTTCGGGCTGGTTGTTGCGGTATAGATACCGATCATCATCATTGATAATATTGTCACCATTCAGGTCAGCATATGCACCTTCAATTGGATTACCATCCTCGTTATATACTTGCTTATGAACGAAGAATTTGCTTGGTGCGTATCCAACGCGATGTATCTGTATGGTATTACCTATACCCCCTCCAATACCTCCGATACGAACATCTTGCACTAGGGCCAGCTCGTCAATTTTAGTTTTTATTATGGTCGTATTGAAGTTCACATCCCAGGTGAAATCCCCCCCCTTGCGCGGATTGAAAATGGCGTAGTTCACTGCAAATTCTAGACCCTGAGAAGTAAAGTTTCCTATATTTTGGAAGCCCGAATTACTAAAGTTGGAACCGTCCGAAATGGCTGCAAAGGCCAATAAATCGGTAGATTCCTTGAAGAAGTATTCAATGGTTCCATTGAGGCGGCTTCCCCAAAGGCCGTAGTCAATACCTACATTATAGGTCGCTGTTTCTTCCCATTTGAGTTCCTCATTACGGAATTGTGGGACAGCAATGGGAATAACCTGATTGCCAAAAGCATATTGAGAACTGGGTTGTCCTTGATTATAGCGAGCCAAGTAAATGTCGCCGGTTCCAATATCTTGTTGTCCGGTAACCCCCCATCCCAAGCGTAATTTTAAGTTGGTAATAACATCGGAATTAGGGAACAGGTCTTCCCGAACCCGCCATGCCAAGGCAGCAGCCGGAAAGGTGCCCCAGCGGTTGTTTTCGCTGAAACGTGAGGTGGCATCACGACGAACAGATACAGTTAACAAATATTTATCCGCAAACGAAACATTTGCCCGCCCAAATAAACCGATCAGTACCAAATCAGTGGCCTGATTAAAAATAGGCTCCGAATTAGGTAAATCATTGCGGAGTTCACCCGAACTGAAGCTTTCACTTTCAAACCGTTGGTATGAATAACCGGCGGTCACATCAAAACGAAACTTTTCATTCAGTTGCTTAGTGTAGGCTAGGTATCCATCCATAAGAACATTGCGTTGATCGCTGGTATAGTTGGATTCTGAACCAAGAAACGCACCATTGGGTTGGGTGGCAATGGAGGTTTCATCCATGAAAACGGTCCCTGCAGAAGAACCCTCATCCATGCCCACATTTACGGAAGCGGTCAAGTCAGGAAAGAAAGGTAGGGTATAATCCAGTTTTATATTTCCGTAGTATCTATTTACTTCCGAACGATCACTTCTTTGTAAAAGGGCAGCTACCGGATTACCAGGAGCATTGCCTACTAAATCACTGGCATTAAGTA